>NZ_JAYFUL010000060.1:0-29580 GCF_034928825.1 Arcicella aquatica
GATTAGTCAGAAAAGCTTTAAGTTTCTCAAAGTCCCTCGACAATCATATTGGTGCAATAAAATACTTTATTTGTAATTATAATCTTGAAAGATAAACATTACATTTTTAGGACTACCAATAAGAAGATGGGAAAGACTACTCATAACATTATTAATAATAATGTTATGAGTAAAAGAAGGTATTAGTTTTGGCCTGCTAATAGATAAAGTACAGCCATTCTAACGGCAACGCCGTTTTCAACTTGGTCTAGAATAATTGAATGATGAGAATCAGCAGCATCTGATGTTAGCTCTACGCCACGGTTAATTGGGCCAGGATGCATCACTATGATTTCTTTATTCAATTCATCCAACATTTTTTTATTAATACCGAAGTATAAAGAGTATTCCCTCAGTGTAGGAAAATACTTGATTTGTTGTCTTTCTAACTGGATTCTCAAGACATTGGCTACATCGCACCAAGCGAGGGTTTCTTTGACATTATGCGAAACTTTTACCCCTAATTCGTTTACATAACGAGGAATTAAGGTAGAAGGACCACAAAGCGTTACTTCAGCACCTTGCTTACGAAGTGCAAAAATATTAGAGAGTGCTACTCTTGAATGCAGAATATCTCCAATAATCGCTATTTTCTTTCCTACCAAATCACCCCCTAATTTTTCACGCATTGAAAAAGAATCAAGTAAAGCTTGTGTTGGGTGTTCGTGCGTACCGTCACCAGCATTGACAATATTGGCAGCAATGTGTTTTGAAAGGAAATGAGGGGCTCCGGGGCTAGCATGACGCATCACAATCATATCCACTTTCATGGCCAAAATATTGTTGACAGTATCAAGAAGTGTTTCTCCTTTTTTTACTGAACTTCCAGAAGCTGAGAAATTGATTGTATCTGCGGATAAACGTTTTTCAGCCAATTCAAAGGAAAGCCTTGTTCGGGTAGAATTTTCAAAAAAAACGTTAGCAATTGTTACATCACGGAGGGAGGGAACTTTTTTGATGGGGCGATTAATTACTTCTTTGAACTCTTTGGCAGTTGCCATAATGAGTTCTATGTCGTCGGGTGTTAAATCCTTAATCCCCAAAAGATGTCGAGTACTTAGTTTTTGCATACTATTTTGTAATTAACCAAATGTTATCGGCTTCGTGCCCTTGTTCTTTCCATTCTACCAATACCTTTTCTGTGGCAAGCGTATTTACTTTTTTACCAACATAATCAGGATTTATTGGTAAATCGCGGTTATAAATTCTATCAATCAAGACGCATAATTCCACTTTTTTGGGGCGTCCAAAAGCTGTCATTGCATCCAAGGCTGCTCTTACCATTCTTCCTGTTGCTAATACATCATCAACGAGTATAACATTCTGATTTTCAATAATAAAAGGAATTTTGGTAGCGTTGGCTTTTACTAATTCACGACGACGATAGTCATCACGATAAAAAGTAGCATCCAAATAACCTATTGGAATTTTAACACCTGTAATTGATTCTAATTCTTGATGAATTCGCTTGGCAAAAAAAATACCCCTTGGTTGTAAACCTATAATCACAGAATTTGAAAAATTCTGGTGATTCTCTATCAATTCTTGACAGAGACGGCTAATAGTAATGCCTAGTAGAGGACTGGATAGGATAAGTTTGTGTTGCATTGAGTTTTTGAGATTACTTAACCTCGATGAAAAGTAATCATGGTACAAAGATAAGTATGCTTTATGAATAGCTGAAGGATGAGAGCAGAATTTTTTATGCTGTTTACCTTTTTAATTGCTATTTGCTTGAATGTGAGCATTGAAATACTATGATAAAAACCTTCTAAGGTAATTTATTTGTCCTAGATGATAAGTAAGATGCCCGTGTAAATGAATTAGAAAGTACTGGGTAGTCATTTCATATCCTAAAACATTTTCAGGATATAGGGCTGTTAATTGTTGGGATGATAATTTTGAAAGAGTAGCAGTTATAATATCAAAAGTTTCATTAATGGCTTCCAATATCTCTGAACGAGGAACATTTTTAGCAGAAAATTCGGCTTCGCGATTTCTAACATAGGCTATATTGCCCAAATTTTTGCCAATATAAGTTTTTAGATTCCCGATTAAATGTAAAGCCAAGTTTCCTCCAGCATTATTGATTCCATCAACTTTTTCCCACAGGAGGCTTTCGTGTGGATATTGCTCTATTTCTCTGTAAAGTACTTTCAAATCTCTTTGAAATAATTTTAATAAGTCTTCTGTCATGGATGTATAATTTAATAGTCCTTTTCTTAATCAAGTTAAGAAAAGGACTACTGTTTGTTAATGAAGCTGTTTAAACTTTCTGTTTCTAAGGTGAAAGTATTGTATTTTAGAATTGATTTTTTCAAAATTTGGGAAGCATAGCATAGCTACGTTGAGTAAATTTTGGAACAAGCTATTCTAAAAGACTTAGTTTAACCCGAAAGGGAAAGTTTAAACAGCTTCAATAATAAAGATCTTCAATTCTAAACAAATGCATTGGCATAACGTGTGGGTCTAAATCAATATAATTGTATTCGCCACGCCAAACATACTTAGCACCAGTGATTAAATCATGGACGATATATTCCTGATCTGGATATTTCTGAATCAAATGCAAGGGAATTCTAACAGTTCCACCTTGACGGTTGTGGCCATCTAGGTTTACAATACATAAAATTCTGTTGCCATTTGAATGTGTTTTCAAATATGCCAATATTTGGTCATTTTGAATATCACAGAAGGTAATATTATTGGTTCTTTGTAAGGCAGAATTCTCTATTCGAGCATGATTAGTTTGGCGAATAATATACGTGAGCTTATTCTCCATTTCCCAATTCCAATGCTTTATTTCGTATTTTTCAGAATTCTTATATTCTTCTTTATTAGGATTTGCTTCGCTAATCATATACTCAAATACAGGACCGAAAATGCCATAATTTGAAGAAAGCGTAGCCGCCATGAAATAACGAATAATAAACAGGGGTTCAAGACCACTTTGCAAAATCCAAGGAAGGATATCATGCGTATTTGTCCAGAAGTTAGGACGCATATATTGTTTTTGCTCCGTCTGGGTCAATTCGTTCATATAACCAATTAATTCAGCTTTTGAGTTTCGCCATGTATAATAAGTATAAGATTGCGTATAGCCTAACTTTGCCAATTCAGCCATCACCTTTGGTTTAGTAAACGCTTCTGCCAAGAAAATCATATCTGGATGTACCGCCTGTACCTCGGCGATTATCCATTCCCAAAAGGCAAAAGGCTTAGTATGCGGGTTGTCGATACGAAGAATCCTTACACCCCAATCTGCCCAAGTCATGATGATTGATTTCAATTCTTCCCAAAGTTCTTTCCAGTTTTCGGTTTCAAAATTGATTGGATAAATATCTTGGTATTTCTTAGGAGGGTTTTCTGCATATTGGATGGTGCCATCAGGACGGATTTTAAACCATTCAGGATGCTCTTTCGCCCAAGGGTGGTCTGGGGAACATTGAATAGCTAAATCCATCGCTAATTCAATACCCATTTCTTTACAAGCACCAATTAAATGTTTAAGGTCGTCTAGTGTTCCTAACTCAGGAAGAATAGATGTATGTCCACCCAATTCAGATCCAATTCCATAAGGAACCCCCGGTTCACCTTCGTGACAAGTAGTACTGTTGTTTTTCCCTTTTCTGAATTGTTTCCCAATAGGGTGAATAGGGGGAATGTATAAAACATCAAAACCCAAAGATTTTAAACGAGGAAGTACGTTCTCTTCAACATCTTTAAAGGTGCCATGCTGTCCTTTCTTAACAGATGCCGACCTTGGGAACATTGAATACCATGCAGAAAATGCCGCTTTTTCTCTATCTACCCAAACTTTCAGGTGTCTATGAATAGTAGCGTGTTGTCTGTCTGGATATTGTTCTATCCATTCGTGCAATTTATGGTTGTAGATAAAAGCAATGGCTTCGTTATAGGTATTTGAATCTTTAAAAAGATTTGCGATAGCCTTTAGTTCAACTTTATCTTCTTTTGACGCAATCTTCATCATCTTTTCAATGATATTTGCCCCAACTAATAATTCAATATTTACATGCTGGCCATCCTTGATTTTCATATCTATTTCATGGTGCCATGTGGCCGCATTATCAACCCAAGCTTGAATAGTATACGTATAAAAACCGTTTTTAGAAACCTGAAAAGAAGCTTCGAAGTGGTCATTGTTAACAAAATTCATATTTGTTTCTATCCAATCCTCATCAGTCGAAAACTTATAAAGTAGTTTTGCCGCCAGTTGGTCATGTCCATCCAAGAAAATATCAGCCTCCACCTTGATTGTATCACCCTCAAAAGCTTTGATAGCATAGCGTCCTGCATCAAGTTGAGGACTAATATTTTCAATAATTACTCTTTGTTGTCCTTGAATTGTTTTGGAAATCATATTTGTATATCAAAATGGTTAAAAAGTTAACTACTAAGCATTTAAAAATAAGTAGTAGTACAATATTCTAAAATTAGACTAAAAAATAACAGGTAAATTGATTAAATTTATGTAATTATAGTAAAAAGTAATTAATTTCACATGATTGCCAGTTTGTAATAAATGTCGATACAATATTTTTATTATACAGTGAAAATGTTGTATTTATTTGTGACAATATAAAAAGTAGTACATTATAAGCCTTAAATTTATAAATTATAAACGCTGTGAAAAAGATCATCGCTTACTCAACCCTATTTTTGTTGGTAGGAACATCCTCTTTCGCCTACCGAATCGAACAAATTCCCACTAAAGGCTTTGCCGAGGAAGGTATCGCTCGTTACTATGCTGCCCATTTGCAGGGTAAATATACTTCTTTTGGTGAAAAATATGACGACACCCAGCTTACAGCATCACATTCGAGGTATCCTTTGAATACAATTGTTAAAGTAATTAATCTAGAAAACAATCTTACTGTTGAAGTTAGAATTAATGATTATTGTAAATGTGAGGAGGAGGGAAGAATCATTAATCTTTCTAGAGAGGCAGCATCTAGGTTAGGCATGATGGCTAGTGGAAAAGCTAGAGTAAGGATAGAAGTTATTTCTCCTAATATGTCATCATCGTTAAATACTCATAAGAGGGTTTCTGAAAAAATAGCAGATAGTATAGTGCCAGATAGACGAGAGGTTTTCTCTAAAGATAGTGGCAAGAGTTATGATAATAACATCTATGTTAATTCAGTATCTACTACTACTGAGGTCTTTTCACCAGAAAGAACGTATGATATAAATGGTATAGAAAAATTTCCTAAAGGTTTTGCGGTACAAGTTACGGCTGTAGTCAATTTAGGGTCTCTTCACGATTTGTATGATGAGTTGTTAAAAATGGGTATTTATAAAGATGAAATTTTTATTCAAGTAACTCAAAAAGAATCAGGCAAACTCTATCGTTTACTATTTGGTGAATTTGCTTCTAAAGAGTCTGCCAATGATAAAACCATCTGGCTTTCTCAACATGGTTATACAGGAGTAGTGCGTTCGCATTTTAATTTGTAATTACACTAGCAATAATACCTACAGAAAAATGATTCATCCCGAATTTTAAAATCACAAAAAAGCGGTCAAAAACTAATTTTGACCGTTTTTTTGTGATTAATTTTTCCCGAATTCCTACTGTTTGAGCGAAGCGAGTTTAGGAATTCTTGATTTTTTTGTTACTTTTTGTATCAAGACAAAAAGTAAGGTCGAGTATAAATCCACAAATCTTTGAAATATTTTAAAATTTACTGATTTATGAGAAAATTCGGGAGACTCATGTTTCTGTAGAATCAATCATCAGCATCATTATGCTTTATTTTTAATAAGCAATAAACCTATAAAAGTAATTGCTCCATTTACTAATAACTTTTCGAATCCGAATTGATAGCCATTCAACCATTCTTTAGAATTAGCATCAATCACATACGTTAGGATAGGTGCTATTATACATACGAAAGGAACAAGTTTATCTTTAACTGGGATTTTAGTAAAAAGTCCGAAAGAAAAGAGACCTAACAACGGTCCGTAGGTATAACTAGCAATATTGAATACTGTAGAGATGATAGACTGGCTACTGACAGCATTAAAAATTAGAATAATAATAAAGAAAAGCGCAGAGAACCCAAGGTGAGTATAATGTTTGATATTATTTCGCTGTTTCTCTTCATATTTTTCAATGTGCATGAAATCAATACAGAAAGCAGTAGTAAGAGCAGTTAGTGCAGAATCTGAACTAGCATAAGTAGCCGCAGTAATGCCTAATAGAAAAGTAATGGCAGCTAAAATGCCAAATTCACCCCCTAATGCTAATTTTGGATATAGTAAGTCGGTTCTTTCTGGAATTTGAAAGCCAATTTTATCTGCGTAGATATAAAGCAGAGCACCTAAGCAAACAAACATTAAGGTAGTAACGGCGAAGGTACAGCAAAACCAAAACATATTTTTCTGTGCTTCCCCAATGTTTTTACACGTCAAATTCTTTTGCATCAAGTCTTGGTCAAGACCAGTCATTACAATAGCAATGAATATTCCTGCAATAAAATCTTTACTAAAATGATGTTTGTAGGCAAAATCATCGAAAAAGAACATTTTAGAATATTTACTTTGCTGAATAGTTGAGACTAACTCTCCAAACCCTAAATCTAATTTATTCGCAATCAAAAATATTGTTAAGACAAGTGCTGTAAGAAGAAAGAAAGTTTGAAGAGTATCTGTTACAATGATGGTCTTTACACCCCCACGGTATGTATAAACCCAAATAAGGGCGATAGTCACCAAAGCTGAAATCCAGAAGGGAATATTCCAAGCGTCAAAGATGGCTAGTTGCAATACCTGTACTGCTAAAAACAAACGAGCGGCTGAACCCAAAGTACGGGCTAGTAAAAAGAAAGAAGAGCCTGTTTTATAAGAGACCTTCCCTAGTCGTTTATCCAAATACGTATAAATAGAAATTAAATTCAACCGATAATATAAAGGGAGTAAAACCGTTGCTATTACAAAATAACCCACTAAATTGCCTAATATAATCTGATAATAAGAAAGAGAGACTTTTCCTACATCACCGGGAACAGAAATGAACGTTACACCTGATATTGATGTTCCAATCATACCAAAAGCTACTAACCACCATGGAGATTGTTTATTTGCGGTAAAGAAAGTATTAGTATCAGCACCCTTAGAAGTGTAATGTGCTACGACAATAAGCATTAGAAAGTAAACGGCTAAAATTCCGAAGGCAATTCCTGTAGTCATAAATTTTGGGTATTCAGTATTGTGAACACCAAATTTGATATTTTTTGTTAAATTTGCTATCATTTTAAAAGATAAATATTTTTACAAATGCGACCATTTGAACAATTCGAAGAAGAAGTTGATGTATTAGAAGAAGTTATTGGGGTAGATCAATACGATCTTATCGTGTTTAATGATGAAGTAAATACATTCGATTTTGTTATTGAAACGCTAATTGATGTATGTGGACATTCGGCGGAACAAGCTGAACAATGTACATTGTTGATTCACTTCAAAGGAAAATGTGCTGTAAAGAAAGGTACTTTTGAAGAACTAGCTCCGATGAGAAATGATATTTGTCGAAGAGGAATAGCAGCGGAGGTTCAATAACCTTTTAGTATTTTACAATAATTATTAATTACTCCAAAATCAACATTTCTAATACTCTTGAATTATCCATCTAAGCTCATAGAAAATGCTGTTGAAGAAATCTCAAAATTGCCTGGCATAGGGAAAAAGACAGCTTTGAGAATGGCTTTACATCTATTAAAACGAGATGAGAAGCAAACACTTAGTTTGTCGGAAGCCCTCACAGCTATGAGAACTAAGACACAGTACTGTAGACAATGTCATAATATTTCTGATGACATTCTTTGTGGAATTTGTACAAACCCTAAAAGAGATGAGTCTGTAGTGTGTGTAGTGGAGGATACCAGAGATGTATTGGCGATTGAAAACACTTCTCAATTTCGTGGGCTTTATCATGTACTTGGAGGAATTATTTCACCACTTGAAGGAGTAGGCCCCGCAGATTTGAATATTGAATCTTTATTAAGCCGTATTACGGAGAAACAATCAGGAGATTCGGCTATAAAAGAAATTATTTTAGGCTTGAGTCCCACAATGGAAGGGGATACAACAGCGTTTTATCTTACAAAGAGGTTAAAACCTTTGAATGTTAAAATTACAACCATTGCTAGAGGCATACCTATTGGTGGAGATTTGGAATATGCTGATGAGATAACATTAGGAAGAAGTATAGTAAGCAGAATTGTATATGAGTAGATAACTTAATAATAATACTTTTTAAAACCTGTTACTTATGAAAAAGCTTACATTTATTATTCTTTTAATTTCCCTTCCATTGGTTGGGAAAAGCCAACGCCTTAGCATTTTAGGCATCGGAAAAGACTCATCAGCGTTATCACCAATGATGAAAGAATATTTAGGGAACTACCAGAAAAAGAATAGCCTTTCAAAACCCCTTCCCAAGCATTTTGTAGGAATACCAGACATGAAAAAAACTGCTGAAAATATTGATAATTTGATTATTGTAAAGCCTGATTTAGCCCAAATGGCTAATATGACGATAATACAACCATCAAATAACGAACATCAACATTTAATCATTATTAGTGATAAACAATCGAAGCAAATAGCTCCTCATCAATAATGTTAAAATTATTAATAAGGATAAGTAAATTTCATTTTTATTCCAAACAAAATCTCCTATGAACCGTAAAAGTTTTTTAAAGACAACATTGGCTTCGGCTTTTGCATTGTCTAGCTTAAATTCATTCAGTTTTTCATTAAGAAGAAGCTATAATGACAAATTGCCTAAATTGACATTAGAAGAAGTAATGCTTGAATCAGCGCCTTTCTCTTTAGCAGCGTTGCCTTATGCACCTGATAGTTTAGAGCCAAGTATTGATAAGTTGACGATGGAGATTCACCATGATCGCCATCATAAAGCGTATGTTGATAATTTGAATAAAGCTGTGGCAGGTACTCCTTACGAAAAATTATCTTTGTGGGATTTATTGAAAGAAGCTGGCAAAGCACCAGCGGCTATCAGAAATAATGCAGGTGGACATTGGAACCATACTTTTTTCTGGAATGTAATGTCGCCTAAAGCTGGAGGTTCTCCCAAAGGTGAATTGCTAGACGAAATCAATAAGACTTTTGGCTCATTTGATAAATTCAAAGAAGAATTTGCTAAAGCTGGAACTACTCGCTTTGGTTCAGGTTGGGCTTGGTTAATTGTTCAAGATAAGAAATTAGTGATTACTTCAACGCCTAATCAAGATAACCCTTTGATGGATGTGGCTGAAAAGAAAGGTTCACCAATTTTAGCATTAGATGTTTGGGAACACGCTTATTACCTTAAATACCAAAACAAACGTGCTGATTATATCACTGCATTCTGGAATGTTGTAAATTGGGATGCTGTTTCAAAGAATTTTGAAAACTTGAAAAAATAATTTTGATGGTTCTGCATATAGGATTGGTTAATTATGCAGAACCATTATCCATAAAGCTTGAATATATAGGTTTATCAATTTAACCAATAAGATAGAATTTGATAAATAACATTTACTAATATGACTTCTGAAACACTTCTAGATACAATCCCATCTCTTGATTTAGCGGATTTTCTTTCTGGCGATACTGCTCGTAAAGAAAAATTTGTACAAGATTTAGGGGCTGCTTTTAATAATATAGGTTTTGTCGCCATTAAAAATCATGGTTTAACAAAAGATGATACTGAAAAACTTTATGATAGTGTTCAAAAGTTTTTTTTCTCGCCAGATGAACTAAAAATGCAATATACCATTGAGGGTATTGCTGGTCAAAGAGGTTATATTAGCAAGGGGAAAGAAACAGCCAAGGGTTTTAAAGTACCGGATTTAAAAGAGTTTTATCACGTAGGTCAGCCCAAAGTTGATGATGGAGACCCTATTTGGGAAGAATACCCTGATAATGTTTTTCCTAGCGAGCAACCCGATTTCGAACAATACACACTTCATACGTATAAAACTTTAGAAAATGCAGGCAAAACATTATTGAAAGCCATTGCATTGTATTTAGAATTGCCAGAGGATTATTTTGAAAGCAAAGTAAAACATGGAAATTCTATTTTAAGAGCCATCCATTATTTCCCTATTTTAAATCCAGAAGAATTGCCAGAAGGAGCTGTTAGAGCGGCGGCGCATGGAGATATTAATTTAATTACTTTATTGATGGGTGCCTCAGCGGAGGGGCTTGAGGTATTAAGAGCTGACGGCGTTTGGATTCCTATTACGTCTTTACCTGATTATGTGGTAGTGAACGTAGGGGATATGTTAGATAGATTAACAAACCATAAATTAAAATCTACGATTCATCGTGTGGTAAATCCTCCGAAAGAAAAACTAGGTACTTCTCGTTTCTCAATTCCTTTTTTTATGCACCCACGTTCTGAAATGGATTTAACCTGCTTGGAATCGTGTGTGGATGCTGCTCATCCAAAAATGTATGTTAATATGACGGCAGGAGAGTTTTTGAATGAGAGACTTATTGAGTTAGGTTTAAAGAAGTAAATATTATACTTATTTTTGTATCCATGAGATTTTTGTATCTCATGGATTATTTTTTATTATTCAATTCCACATATAGCTTTATAATTTATCCAAATGAAAAAAATCAGAAGACTCCTCTTTCTACAAGATGTTCTGATTCTTGCATGTACTTCATTTGGAGGTCCTCAAGTACATTTGGCGATGTTTATTGATCGCTTTGTGAAGAAAAGAAATTATCTTACCGAAGCCGAACTCTTAGAACTCCAAGCGTTATGCGGTTTCCTACCCGGACCCACTTCAACGCAAACGATTACAGCTTTAGGTTATAAAATTGGTGGACCCAATTTAGCTTATCTTACCTTACTAGTTTGGATTACCCCAGCCGTAACCATCATGACGGTCGCAGCTTTCGGGATGACTTATCTAAGGAATAGGGAAATTATCAGATTCATTCAGCCAATAGGGGTAGCTTTTATTATTCATGCAGGATTTGTATTGGGGAATAAAGTTATTAAAAATGCCTCTGGCGTAATTTTAATGGTGGTAGCTTCAGGTTTTGCATTTTATTTCCAATCTCCGTGGGTTTGTCCGATTTCTTTAATTATCGGAGGGACATTTACCGCTTTTAATTACAAAGATTATCCCCATCAAACAAAACATAAAATGGTTATTCCTTGGGCTAACTTTAATTTGTTTTGGCTTTTTCTGTTGTTCTTAGCTGGTCTTGGTCATTTTACGGACTATGAGCCTATACGTTTATTTGAAAATTTTTATCGTAACGGAAGTCTAGTATTTGGCGGAGGTCAAGTGCTTGCTCCAATCCTCTATACAGAATTTGTTGAATTTAAAGAATTGGTTAGGGCAGATGATTTTTTAACAGGTATGGCACTTTCGCAAGCATTGCCTGGTCCTGTATTTGCGTTGACATCCTATTTAGGAACATTAGTAATGAAAGACGGAACATGGTGGGAACAACTATTGGGCAGTGCCGTCGGAGCAGCAGGTATTTTTTTGCCGGGTACGTTCTTAATATTTTTTGTGTATCGAATTTGGGGACAACTAAAGCAATACCGTGGAATTAGGGCCTCATTAGATGGTATAAATGCTGCATCAATCGGATTGACATTGGCAGCAGCCATTACCTTTATTGTACCTATGGTGAAACAAGTAGATGTGGTAGGTCTTGTTACAGTCATCGGTACCTTACTGATTCTTCAATTTACGAAAGTGCCAAGCTTCCTTATTTTTTTAGGAGGATTAATACTAGGTTTCATTTTTTAATTAGAAAGATGCCTCTTCTTGAACGACAATGGATTCTCACCAGTTATTTTTTTGAATATTCTATTAAAGTACGAAAGGCTTTCAAAGCCACATTCAAAGCAGGTCTCCGTAACGTTTTTATCAATTAATAATAAATGTTTGGCTTGATTAACCCTGTAATGATTCAAGAACTCAGTAAAAGTAAGTTTTGTCATTTTTTTGAAATACCTACAAAAAGGAGCTTTGCTTAAATTAGTCAAACTTGCTACTTCATCAATTTCAATTTTGTGATGATAGTGTTCGTCAATAAAACTATAAATCTTTTTTAGCCTTTCTTGTTCCCTTTTATTATGTTGATTATCATACGGTTTTTCATGTAACAACGTGTAATCATTACTATCTGCTAACATTTTAAATAATGTCAACACTTCTACAAATTGTTCAAAAGAAGATAGTTCGTGTAAATGCTTAAGTTTTTTCCCTACGACGTCCTTAATGTTTTTTCCAAACGTTATGCCATGTTTTGAAAGCTCAAAAAGTTCATATACGCCCTTTAACTCGGGTGTATCTTGAAGCGTATCTTTCAGAAAACCTTCTTTTACGTATAATACTACTTTCTCGTATTCAGTTTGTAAGCCATAGTCGAAATTGAGATGAGGGATATTAGACCCAATAAACGTCAAATCACTTTCTTCATACCTGGCTATATGTTCGCCTACATGGCGTGTACCTTCTTGTTCATGAATTTCGATAAAAACCAATTCATATTCTGGGTGAAAATGCCAATAGAAAAAATTATTCAATTTTGGATTAATATTCCACTGAAAAGAACTGTTTTCATGCGATGGAATAATCTTTTCAAATTCTATTTTCATTATTTTGATAATTAGTATCTGTAAGTATATTATATAATATCAATATAGTTCAAATTTAGGAAAAAATTGATGTAGAAATGCAATTTAAAAGACTACAAATTTGTATAAAAAAAACAATAATTATTTATACAAATTATGGAAAATCAAACTATGGCCATGACGCCCACTATGATGCCTAATATGGCTCATCTGGATATTCCAGGAAATCCATCTACTGCTACAAGCAGCCAAATAAAACTAAGAACCAGTATTAAAGATGGGAAAGCGCTAAAGGTATTAACGGAAGATGATTGGAATTTTTGGATAACTAATGGATATGTCATCATTAAAAATGCAGTATCAAGAGAACAGGCTTTAAGAACGGCCGAATTTATTTGGGAATTTGAAGAAAAGAATCCTAATGATGCCAGTACTTGGTACACCCCTCCAAGAGCTGAAATGAAAATGAAAGAATTAACGGGTACGGGCATGGTAGAGGTGTATAATAACCAACATTTGTGGAACAACAGACAAAGCCAAAGAGTACACGATGCCTTTGCTGATATTTGGGGAACAGAAAAATTGTGGGTAACGATAGACCGCGCTAACTTGAATTTTCCATTACGTCCCGATTTCCAATATAAAGGTTTTATTCATTGGGACTATGACCCTGAGACTAAGCCTCAGAATGTTCAAGGTGTGTTGGCATTAGCCGACCAAACCGATGAAAACATGGGAGGATTTCAATGTATTCCCGAATTATTTAGAACGTATGATACTTGGAAGTTGACACAGCCAGCAGATAGAAATCATTTTCAGCCTGATACATCTGCTTTTGAGGATAAATTTGTAAAAGTAAAATTAGAAGCTGGCGACTTGCTGATTTTTAATAGTAGCCAACCGCATGGTATTCGACCGAACAAAAGTGAAGATAAAGTACGTATTGCGCAGTATATTTCAATGATGCCCGCTGAAGAAGATAACGAAGCTTTAAGACAATGGAGAATTAATTCATGGAAAAATAGGGTAGCTCCAGAAGGCTATGCTTTTCCCGGTGACCCAAGAAACTGGGAACAAACAAAATATCCAGTAGCTGAATTAAACGATTTAGGAGAAAAAATATTAGGGTTAACAAAATGGTAAGTTATGCATAAACAAATTTATACTGAACTCAATAATGGTGTGCAAATGCCATTGTTGGGACTTGGCGTATATGATATGTATAACCAAGAAGCGATACAAACTGTAAGCACCGCCTTAAAAATAGGGTATAGGCTAATTGATACTGCCGCAATGTATGAAAATGAAGTAGAAATTGGTAAAGGAATTAGGCAAAGTGGTGTAGATAGAAATGAGATTTTTTTGACAACTAAAGTTGATAATGTTAGCCAAGGATATGACAAAACCCTACAAGCTTTTGAAGAAAGTATGAAGCGATTGGATTGTGATTACATAGATTTATACCTTATTCACTGGCCAATTAAAGCAACCAGAAAAGATACATGGAAGGCACTTGAGCATTTGTATAACACAAAGCAAGTGAGGGCAATAGGTGTTGCTAATTATTTATTACCATTTTTAGACGAGCTAGATACTTATAATACAATAGTACCAGCCATTAATCAAGTAGAGTTTAGTCCCTATTTATTCCAGCAACCTTTAATGGAGCGTTGTAGAGAAGAGGGTATACAGTTACAAGCTTCTTTAGTAAGAGGTCAGCGTTTTAATGATGAGCGATTAATCACTTTGAGTGAAAAATATTATAAGACTCCCGCCCAAATTATTTTAAGATGGGCTATTCAGCATAATATTTCAACAATTCCAAAATCATCTAGTCCTATCCGATTACAAGAAAACTTTCAGATTTTTGATTTTGAAATATCTGAGGAAGATATGAAAAAGATTGATGGTTTTAATGAAAACCTAAGGGTAGTAGAAGATCCTTTGGAATTGCTATAAAACAGGAGTTGTCCAGAATCTTTCTTTAGAATAATAAGTTTTTGGGGTTTTGAATGTATTATCGTCTAGTCCTTACTTTTCTTATCCTTGATAAAAGAAAAGTAACAAAAGAAAATCAAGAATTCCTAAACTCGCTCCGCTCAAACAGTAGGAATTCGTTGTTCATCAATCATTAAAAAGCGGTCAAAATTAGTTTTTTGACCGCTTTTTATGACTTTAAAATTGGTAATGACTTATATTTATTTTTTCAGTAACCCAAGCAGATATTTTCCATACCCACTTTTTACCAGCGGTTCAGCTATTTTCTTGAGTTGCACCTCATCAATGAATCCCATTCTGTAGGCTACCTCTTCAATACAACCTACCTTTAATCCTTGTCGCTCTTCAATCACTTGAACAAATTGTCCTGCTTGCATCAATGATACAAATGTTCCTGTATCCAGCCAAGCCGTCCCTCTGTTCAACACTCCCACTTTCAACTTCCCTTGCTTCAAGTATTCTTTGTTGACATCCGTAATCTCATATTCCCCTCTTGGCGAAGGAGCTATGTTCTTGGCAATCTCTACCACTGAATTGTCATAGAAATACAAACCCGGTACTGCATAGTTTGATTTTGGTGCCGCAGGCTTCTCTTCAATCGAAAGCACATTGAAATCATCATCAAACTCTACTACCCCATATCTCTCTGGGTCATGCACCTGATAGGCATATACTACTCCTCCATCTGGGTCATTGTTGGCTTGTAATAACTTACTCAAACCACTACCATAGAAAATATTATCCCCCAATACCAAGGCTACTTTGTCATTCCCAATAAACTCTTCTCCAATTACAAAAGCCTGTGCTAATCCATTAGGAAGTGGTTGTTCAGCATATTCAAATCTACAACCTATCTGTGAGCCATCTCCTAACAATTTCTTGAAATGAGGTAAATCATGGGGAGTAGAAATAATCAATATTTCTTTGATGCCCGCCAACATCAAAATAGAAAGCGGGTAATAAATCATCGGTTTGTCGTAAACAGGCATTAACTGTTTACTAACGGCTAGGGTAAGAGGGTGCAAACGTGTACCAGAACCGCCTGCCAGAATAATTCCTTTCATATCTTTCTTATAGCTTTAGGCTGTAGGCGATAGGCTTTAAGCAATGGCATTAAATGCTTGTTGCTTATAGCCTATCGCTTAAAACCATTTAAGAGTACATTTTTTTATAATAATCTTGGTAATTACCAGAAGTAACATTATCCAGCCATTCTTGATTGCTTAAAAACCATGATACCGTTTTCTCAAGTCCTTCTTCAAATTGTAAGGAAGGTTTCCATCCTAATTCATTCATGATTTTGGTAGCATCGATGGCATATCTTAAATCATGACCTGCACGGTCGGTTACATAAGTAATCAATTTTTCAGAAGTACCCTCTTCTCTGCCTAGTTTACTATCCATGGTTTTGCAAACCAACTTTACGATGTCGATATTCTTCCATTCGTTAAAACCACCAATATTATAGGTTTCACCTAATACCCCGTTATGGAACACGGTATCGATAGCTCTTGCATGGTCTACCACAAACAACCAGTCTCTTACATTTTCACCTTTTCCATAAACTGGCAATGGTTTATTGTGCAAGATGTTGTTAATCATCAATGGTAATAATTTTTCAGGGAAATGGTTTGGTCCATAATTGTTTGAGCAATTGGTAATTACTACTGGCAATTTATAGGTATTACCATAAGCTCTTACAAAGTGGTCTGAAGAAGCCTTTGAAGCTGAATAAGGAGAACGTGGGTCGTAAGGAGTGGTTTCTGTAAAGAAGTCTTCTGGGTTATGTAACTCTCCATACACTTCATCCGTAGAAACGTGATAAAAGCGTTTTCCTTCATATCCACCTTCTTTCCAAGCGTTTTTAGCAGCATTCAATAAGTTGCAAGTACCCACCACATTGGTCATTACAAAGGCCATTGGTTCAGCAATTGACCTATCAACATGTGATTCTGCCGCTAGGTGAATTACTCCATCAAATTGATATTTGTCAAATAGTTGATTGATAAAGTCTGCATCAACAATGTCCCCTTTTTCAAAGATATAATTAGGCTTGTCTTCTATATCTTTCAAATTCTCAAGGTTGCCAGCATAAGTCAATTTGTCAAGGTTGACAATGGTATAATCAGCATAGTTATTAACAAATAACCGAACCACATGAGAACCAATAAACCCTGCTCCACCTGTTATTAAAAGCGTTTTTTTCATAAACAAATATTTTCGTTGGTAGTCGTTGATTTACCGTTATTTTCCAATTAACTTTTTCTGCCAATTCCAAGCATCGCCTAAAGCATCAGTTAATGTTTTTTCAGTTTTCCAACCTAAAATTTCATTAGATTTTGTACAATCTGCATATACTGCTACTACATCTCCCTCGCGTCTAGGTTTGATACTATAATCTACCTTTAAACCCGTAGCCGCTTCGAATGCATTAATTACATCCAATACAGAACTACCCGTTCCAGTACCGATATTAAAGAAATCGTAATATTGTCCTTCAGGTTGTTTCAATAAAAGGTTCAAGGCTGATACGTGTGCTTTGGCAAGGTCAACTACGTGAATATAATCACGTACGGCTGTACCATCGGCAGTAGGATAGTCGTCACCAAAAACAGCTAATGGCCCTCTTAAACCTGCTACGCTTTGTGTTAAAAATGGAACAAGGTTAGCGGGTACGCCCAATGGTAATTCTCCAATAAGGACAGAATCATGCGCACCAATAGGATTGAAATATCTTAACGAAATAGCATGAAAGCCTGCAGAGCTAGTTACGGTATCGCGGATAATTTCTTCACATACTTGTTTGGTATTTCCATAAGGAGAAGCAGCAGGTTGAACAGCCGAGCTTTCAGTTACGGGTAAAGTATCTGGCTGACCATAAACCGTACAAGAAGACGAAAATACTAAGTTATTAACGCCATATTCTTCCATTTTCTCAAGCATCAACACCGTAGCTGAAATATTATTGCTATAATATTTCAAAGGTTTTGCTACAGATTCGCCAACAGCTTTAAAGGCAGCAAAGTGAATGATTCCATCAATTTTTTGTTCAGAAAATAACTTATCCCAAGTAGCAGCTTGACCAATATCACCTTCATAAAAAGTAACAGGTTTGCCAATAATTGTTTCTATACCTGTGATAGCTTCTTTTTCAGAATTAGAAAAGTTGTCAACTAATACTGTTTCAAAACCTGCGTTGTGGAGTTCAACGACTGTGTGAGACCCGATAAAGCCTGCGCCACCTGTTACTAAAATTTTCATATTTTAAGTGAATCCAGAAAAAGGAAGAGTTAAGTCAAATTATTATTATCATACTTAAATATTGAGCGTGAAGAATAATAATTATGAGGTTGCAAAAAAACAAATTTAGCATAAACCCTTACTAAAACAAAAAATATACAATTGCTTTTTCAATAAGAATTAACAAGAAAAAAGAACCTTAGAATCAAATTTGTACTTTTGAATAAGAAATGTTATTTTTAGGTGAATTAAACGTGACAATATGAAGCAATCAGAAATTAAGGCTTTAGTATCCTTATTAGAAGACGATGATAATGAGGTGTTGAACCTTGTAGAAAATAAGATTAGGTCATTAGGAGGTACCGTAATTCCATTTTTGGAAGATCGTTGGGAAGAATCTTCTTTGAGTCCATTAACACAGAAAAAAATTGAAGACCTTATTCATGATTTACAGTATGAAGCTTTTTTTTCAAGGTTGGTTACTTGGAAGGAAAACGGCGCTGAAGATTTACTAGAAGGAATGTGGGCTATTGCTACTTATCAATATCCTGAATTATCCATTGAAAAGCTGCAACAAGAATTCGAGCAAATATATTATGATGTTTGGATGGAGTTTAGGAATAATATGCACCCGATGGATCAAATCAAAACGTTAAACTCTGTGATTTTCGGGAAAATGAAATTTGGAGCCAATACCAAACATTTTCATTCAGCTTCCAACTCCATGCTAAATGTGGTGATGGAAAATAAAAAGGGCAATCCTATTTCGTTGTGTGTAATTTATTTATTGGTAGCTCGAAAATTGAAATTGCCTATTTGGGGGGTAAATCTCCCTAACTTGTTTATTCTTACTTATAAGTCAGAACAAATGCAGTTTTATATTAATGTATTCAATAGGGGGTTGGTGTTTAGTAAAGTAGATATTGATAATTATATCTCACAGCTAAACATAGCTTCCAATGATATTTTTTATCAACCTTGTAGCAACTTAGATATTATCAGAAGAGTATTAAGAAACTTGACGTTAGCTTTTGAGAAAGTAGGGGATGATGACAAAGTACAAGAAATAGAAAAGGCGCTTAAAGAGATGATGAAGTAAATTATTTTCGTATTACCTACATCCTAAAGCTGTAGGTAATACGAAAATAACTCAGTTATGTTACTGTCAGGACATAATCATCAAAATAAATTACTAAAAGTTCATGTTCTGTTTTTAGTTTTCCTTCAATAAATATTTCACCTGTCAATTTGCTAGGCTTATCTTCAAAAGGTTCAATATAAATATTATCTTTAAGTGACAGGTTTTTTTTGCCATACCATTTATATAAACTTTCCTTAGCACACCAATAAATGCAAAGTTTCAGCAAATCTTCGCCAGCATGATTAAGTTCGGATGCTCGAAGGAATTTATGCGAAACCCTACTTAATTTATCAGATACTTTTTCAATATCAATACCTACCTCTTCATCTAAACTGATGATTACAGCAGCATATTCATTTGTATGTGATAATGAAATATATGCGGCATGATTATTAATCAAATAAGGGTTTTTGTATGAGTCCTTAGCGATGCCTTCATACGTAATTCCGAACAAAGACAAAGTATATTTCGCACAAGTTCTGCTAGCAAGCCACTCTAACTGTTTCGCAGGGTGGGTTACATCAGAGATATCTATTAAATCGTTTTCTTTTATTTCTAGGTACTCTAAATAAAATGAAGGTGACTCCTCAATTTTCCAAAGAGTCAAAATACTTTTTTTAGAAATTTCTTTACAAAAAATTATTGCCATTTAACTATCCTGTAATTCAAAGCAATACAAGCCTAAATAGCCTCTATCCATCTTTGATTGTTGTCATTAGGCACAAAATAAACTATTTTTGCTTAAATAAAGATTTAAAATTTTAATCCCTACTTATGCAAGTTGATAAAATAGATACATTTTCTGGTCATCGTGACTGTGTTTATGCACTTGAAGGTAGTAATGATTCTTCTCAGTTTTTTTCGGCTGGAGGAGATGGGCTTATCGTTAAATGGAATTTAAAAACGCCAGACTTAGGAGAGCTAATCGCTCAAGTGCCTGCTTCGGTTTATGCTATTTGCTTAGATAAGCAAAGGAATCAGCTATGGGTTGGGCAAAACTTTGATGGAATCCATTTAATAGATGTTGTGTCGAAACAAGAAATTAAATCTTTGAAAATTACATCTGCTTCTATCTTTGATATTAAAATTCATGAAAATATCGCTCTAATAGGGCTTTCTGATGGAATCATTGTTGTCATGGATGTTGAAACTTTTAGCGTAAAAAGACATTTAAAAGCATCTGACAAAAGCGTAAGAAGTATTGCAATTAATGAATTGACAAAAGAATTTGCGGTAGGATACAGTGATTTTTCTGTAAAAATCTTTGATTTGCAGGATTTTTCATTGAAATTAGTGATTGATGAACATACAAATTCAATATTTTCCGTTTGTTATTCACCAGACAAAAAGTATTTGCTTACCACAGGCAGAGATGCCCATTTGAAAGTCTGGGATGTTACAGAAAAATATCAATTGAAACAGAGTATTGTAGCTCATCTTTTTGCAATAAACCATATTACTTATCATCCCAGCGGAGATTTATTTGCAACGTGTAGCATGGATAAATCTATTAAAATTTGGGATGCTAAAACATTTAAGTTGTTGAAAGTAATTGATAAAGCCAGACACGCAGGGCATGGGACATCGGTCAATAAACTTTTTTGGAGTACCTACGAACAACAATTAGTTTCAGCATCCGATGATAAAAAAATATCTGTTTGGAGCCTGACAAACTAAGACAGGAATTTTGTGTTAAAACATATATTTAGAGGTTACCTTGTTTTAACCTACTTAAACAATCTAAGAAAATGAGAATTACTCCCCTTGAAATAAGAAAACATACTTTTGATAGAAGCTTTAGAGGTTTTGATACTGAATCGGTAGAGGCCTTTTTACTTTCACTTTCTCAAGAATGGGAACGTGTAGGTGAAGATATGCGCCAATCAAAACAAAAACTTGAAGTAGCTGAGCGCGAAATTATCCGAATGCAGGAGATTGAAAGTAGTCTCTTCAAAACATTAAAAGCTGCTGAGGAAGCCCAAGACAAAATAAGCTTGAAAGCTCAAGCGGAGATAGATCAATTAAAAGAAAATGCTAAGATTGAGGTAGAAGAAATTTTGAATGAAGCTCGTAAAAGTGCTAAAATGATTATTTCAGATGCAGAGAATAAAGCAAAGTTTTTGGTTGAAGAAGCTGTAAATGATTTGAAAAATTATGAGCGCGACTTCAAGACAATGGAAAAGTATAAAGAGTCATTGGTTGAAGAACTAAAACAGTTTGCTAATGATACTTTAGAGAAAGTTGCGAAATTTGAAGATAACCTAAGTTCAAGGACTAACTTTCAGAAAATAGAAAATGTAACAGTGGCAATTTTACCTGAACCTGTTGTAAAGGTAGCAATAACTACTCCTATAAAAGAAACGCCTTTGTTTCCAACTGAAGAAACGTCTGAGAATAACACAAATATTGTTTTTGAACCTGCCAATGATTTTGATGATGAAAACGAAGAATTGCCAGAAGTAAGCAAAATATTAGATAAAAAAGATAGCACTGTTTTTAATGCTAAAGCTGACGAATTGGTTAAAGAAATGAAGACGATAAAAGTTAAACCTAAAAAGCTTGGTAAGGATGATGGACTGCCTACAGTGTCGTCAGTCATGGAGGAGTTTGGTAAAGATAATGCAAGTGGTATTTCAAATGGGGGAGGCTCTTTTTTTGATGATTTATAGGTAATAAAATGTTTAAAAGATACTTTCATTAGTATTCAGAAATAAAAAACACAATGGGAATAATTGCCCTTGAAGGCATAGAGTTTTTTGCATATCATGGTTTTTATGCAGAAGAACAAAAAATTGGAAATCGTTATCAAATAGATATTGCTATTACGACTGATTTTTCGGAGGCAGCAGAAAATGATAAACTTAGTGACACTGTAAATTATGGCGATGTATATGAAATAATTTCTGGTGTAATGAAGATAAAAGCAAAATTACTAGAGCATATAGCCCAGCTAATCATTAAAAGTGTTCGTAATCGTTATCCCACTATAGAATTAATTGAAGTTTCAGTATCGAAGTTTAATCCTCCTATTGGTGGTGTTTGTACAAGAGCAAAAGTAACGCTGAAAGGATAAAATAAATTATGGCACATCAAGTAACGATTAAAGATTTAGCTCGCCATCTGAATGTTTCTGTGGCAACAATTTCTCGTGCTTTGCGTGATATGCCTGAAATAAAACCAGAAACACGACAGGCTGTTCTACAGCTTGCTAAGGAATGGGACTATCAGCCTAATATTTTAGCCACTAGTTTGGTGAAAAGTAGGACAAAGACCATTGGGGTAATTGTGCCAGATTTAGCCTATCATTTTTTTGCATCTGTCATAAAAGGAATCGAAGCCGAGGCCATTGCTCGTGGTTATAGTTTATTACTTACTCAGACTAGTGAGTTGTATGAACGAGAATTGATAAACGTCCAAAATTTATCAAGGGGACAAGTAGAGGGTTTTATCATTTCTCTTTCACAAGAAACTGTTGATTTAGATCACCTAAAGCGACTTCAAAGAAAAGGAATTCCTTTAGTATTCTTTGATAGAGATGCACAAGAGCTAGATGTATCAAAAGTAATGGTAGATAATGTTGGTGCTGCCTACGAAGCCACTAAGCATTTAATTGATAATGGTTGCGAAAGAATAGCCTTTTTAGCTGGACCACAGAGTGTTACCGTAAGTAATCAGCGATTGGAAGGGTACGGAAATGCTTTAAAAGATCATGGGTTTCAGATTGATACTTCTTTAATCGTACATGGCGAATATGCTTTGTCAAAGGCAATAGAAGTGACTCATCATTTAATGAATCTTGAAAATAGACCAGATGGATTTATCGTAGTAAGTGACCGACTAGCAGTAGGAGCAATTTCTGTATTAAAGGCACTAAATATAAAAATTCCTGAAGAAGTAGCTGTAGTAAGTTTTAATGATGAACCCATTTGTACTGTAATAACTCCTACATTGTCAAGCGTTGCACAGCCTACTTGGGATATTGGGAAAAATGCTACAGCATTGCTCATTGATCAAATAGAAGATAGGTTAGGAACTTTCAAGCCAGATATTCAAATTCTAAAAACTCAATTAGTTGTAAGAGAATCATCTCAGCGATTGAAAAGGAATTAAGAACTAACTAAACATGAGTCATCCCGAATTTCAAAATCATAAAAAAGCGGTCTAAAAATAAATTTAGACCGCTTTTTTATGATTGATGAACACCGAATTCCTACTGTTTGAGCGGAGCGAGTTTAGGAATTCTTGATTTTCTTTTGTTACTTTTCTTTCATCAAGGAAAGAAAAGTAAGGACTAGACGATAATTAAGTAGAAAACCTCACAAATTGTCTTCAAAACGCACAATTTTAGGGAAAATTCGGGATGACTCATGTTTACAACAATGTCGCGTCTAAAGTAATTGTAGCGTTAAACAATTTAGATATTGGGCAATTTTCTTTAGCATGATTCACTAATTCTTCAAATTTCTCCAGCGTTAAATCAGTAGCCTTCACCGAAGTAGTTAATTTAATTTCATTAATAGCACCATTTTCTAAAATTACTTGCGAAGTCGTGTCAATACTATCTGCAATAAAACCTGCTCCTTGTAAATTAAAAGCTAATTGCATTGAAAAACATCCAGCATGAGCAGCCGCTACTAACTCTTCAGGGTTTGTGCCAATGCCATCTTCAAAGCGAGTATTGAAAGAATACTGTGTGTTACTCAAAACACCACTTTGGCTTGTTAATGAACCTTTACCATCTTTACCTGCACCAATCCACTGGGCAGTTGCACTTCTTTTAATTTGCATGACTTTTTTATTTAAGTTTATGAGACAACATTTATTGAATACTATTTCCGAAATTAATTTTCATAACTAATACCTAGCGTTTCTAAATCATCTTCTGCTAATTCAGAGGGCTCAATATAAATATTTAACACTTTAGTATTATCGTTTCTTTTCCATTCCTCGGCAGCATCATCCAACACAGTGAGGATAATTTCGCGTATTTCGTCGTTTTCTTCTGATAAGAAATCGTCATAATTTTTAAATACAATGCGAATATCATTCTGATCTAGCCAATCTAAATCGTTTATTAGCTCATCGAATGAATCCATATTATGACTGAAATAATCGGGGAAGTACAAAGCTTTTGCAAGCGTTTGATAAAAAACTTCAACAGTTTCTACTTTTTCGCCATCAATGAAGGCTATCAAGATGTTATCGTGAGATTTTAGCGTCGAATCTTCACCTAGGATATAATAATTTGCCATTGTCTTATTTAATTTCAACAAATGATTGATAATGATTTTTGGTAAAATAGGCTTTTCCATCTGAACCAGTTACTAGTCTTTCAGCCCCTCTGTTTTTACCTTGAACTTTTGGATAAATATCCCATTCTCTGTAATTAATTTGCTGCCCATTCTTATCTTTTTTAGGGAGCAGTCCTTCATAATTGCCAAACTTTCTGCCTCCAACATATCCTTCGAATGTTTCACCGTTTTCACGAATTGACTTTAATACTTTTATTGCATTCTGAGGAATTTCCTGAGTATTAGCCCTGGGAAGCTGGGCTTTTTGAATAGATAATTCATAATAATAACTATTTCCACTCGTTTCAAGAGGAGTAAAAGCATTATTAAAATTTGCTTTTTCAAAGGTTAAGCTGAATACTGAAGAGCAAGTAATGAAGCAAAAAAAGACTAACTTTAGGATACAACGTAATATATTTTTCATAGTTGAGAATAGTTTGAGTAAAACTACAAAAGAAGTTTTGAATTTTGTTTGTCAACAAATTTTTTAATAAAAAAATCATGCTAAATACTTCTGGGAAGTAAATTTTAGGAAATAAATTTATAGGAAATTATAATTAAATCAAATTTTGATAATCTTCTAATTAAAGCTTGTATTCTCGTTCCTCTCAAATTTGCAAAACCATTAAAATTTCACGAAATTTGTATAAAATGGCATTTTAAGGGTACTTAAAACTATCTCTCTTGATTTATCAGTTAAAAAATCAAAAAAGGTGCTTAGTCCCTTCAACCAAACCTTATTTATATGTCAGAACAACATAGTAATATTATTTCGATTAACATTGAGGACGAAATGCGTGGAGCATACATTGACTATTCAATGTCTGTTATTGTATCTCGTGCCTTACCCGACGTTCGGGATGGATTAAAGCCTGTTCACCGCCGAGTACTTTTTGGAATGGATGAATTAGGTGTGAATTACAACAAAGCTTATAAAAAATCAGCCCGTATTGTTGGTGAAGTAATGGGTAAGTTTCACCCTCATGGTGACTCTTCAGTTTATGACACCATGGTTAGGATGGCTCAGGAATGGTCTTTGAGATACCCGTTAGTAGATGGGCAAGGAAACTTCGGTTCAGTAGATGGCGATTCACCAGCGGCGATGCGTTATACAGAAGCCCGACTAAAGAGAATTGCTGAAGAGCTTTTAGGAGACCTAAACAAAGATACAGTCGATTTCCAAAATAACTTTGACGACTCTTTACAAGAACCAACCGTACTTCCTTCAAAAATTCCTAACCTTTTATTAAATGGTACTTCTGGTATTGCTGTAGGGATGGCCACCAACATGGCCCCTCACAATTTAACAGAAGTTGTAGAAGGAATTATTGCTTATATTGATGATCGTGAGATTACAGTTGAAGGCTTGATGCAATATATCAAGGCGCCAGATTTCCCTACAGGCGGAACTATTTATGGTGTTTCGGGTATCAAAAATGCTTTTGCTACTGGTCGTGGTCGTATAGTAGTTCGTGGAAACGCTACGTTTGAAACGAGTAAAACAGGCAAAGAGCAAATCATTATCTCTGAAATTCCTTACATGGTCAACAAAGCATCATTGATTAAACAATGTGCTGACTTAGTAAACGATAAAAAGATTGAAGGTATTTCAGAAATCAGAGATGAATCTGACCGTGATGGTATGCGTATCGTTTTTGATTTAAAACGTGATGCCGTTCCAAACGTAATCCTGAATAATCTTTATAAGCAAACTGCGCTACAGTCTTCATTCTCTGTAAATAATGTTTGTCTAGTAAAAGGGCGCCCGTATACGCTTACTTTAAAAGACTTAATTCATTATTTTGTTGAGCATAGAAATGAAGTAGTTGTTCGTCGTACTCAATATGATTTACGTGAAGCACAGAAAAGAGCGCACATTTTAGAAGGTTTCATTATTGCGCTTGATAATTTAGATGCTGTTATCAAATTGATTCGTGAATCTCGTGACCCACATACCGCTCAAATTGGTTTGATGGAGAGCTTCAGCCTTTCTGAGATTCAGTCTAAAGCTATTCTTGAAATGCGTCTTCAACGCCTTACAGGTATGGAGCGTGATAAGATTTTGGCTGAATATGAAGAGATTAAGCGTTTGATGGAAGATTTACAAGATATTTTGGATAGACCTGAGCGTCAACTACAAATTATCAAGGATGAATTACATGAAATCAAAGAACGTTATGGAGATGCGCGTCGTACGCAAATCAATATGACAGACGATGAGTTCTCTATCGAAGATATGATTGCTGATGAAGAAATGTTAATTACTGTTTCTAATCAAGGTTATATCAAACGTACACCAATCAGCGAGTACAAAGCCCAAGGAAGGGGAGGAGTAGGTTCGCGTGCGGTAGCTACCAAAGATAGTGATTATACTGAGCACCTATTTACTGCAACGATGCACAACTGGTTGCTATTCTTTACTGAAAGCGGTAAATGTTTCTGGTTAAGAGTTTATGCGGTACCAGAAGGACAAAAAACTGCCAAAGGAAGACCAGTTCAGAATTTAATGAACATTGAAAGTGGTGATTCAATCAGGGCTGTAATCAATGTGAAATCGCTTACTGATCCAGACTACATTAACAATAACTTTATTGTGATGTGTACTGAAGACGGTACCATTAAGAAAACTACTTTAGAAGCTTACTCTCGCCCACGTCAGAATGGTATTATAGCAATCACTATCAGAGAAAACGATAGATTGTTAGATGTATCTTTGACCAACGGAAATAATCATATAATCATCGCTACTAACACTGGTCGTTCGGTTCGTTTTGAAGAATCTCGTGTTCGCCCAATGGGTCGTTCAGCCGCTGGTGTAAAAGGTATTTGGCTTGACGAAGAAAAACAAGACGAAAAAGCAATCGGAATGGTTTGTATCGAAGATCCAGAAACACAGCAATTATTAGTGGTTTCTGAAAAAGGTTTCGGTAAACGTTCGGATGTTGAAGATTACCGTTTGACTAACCGTGGCGGAAAAGGAGTGAAGGCACTTAATTTGACTGATAAAACTGGTAACTTGGTGGCTATCAAAGAAGTAACAGATAATAATGATTTAATGATTATTACAAAATCTGGCATTTTGATTCGTATCGCTGTAGCTGATTTACGTGTAATGGGTCGTAACACACAAGGCGTTAAACTTATCCGTTTAAAGAATGAGTCAGACGAAATTTCGTCGGTAACTAAAATTGTGAAAGATCCAGAAGAAGTAATCGCAGATGCAGATATTATTTCAGAAGGAGAGGTAGATTTACCAGCAGTTGAATCAGAAGGAGAAGTAACTCCAGAATAGCTATTTAATAGAGTATCCTTGTAAAATCGCATGTAAGTGCGATTTTACTTTTTCAATAATTCAATTATAGAAACCATTTCCAAACAGAACAATGAAAAAAATCACACTTGCTCTTTTCGCAATACTGATGACAGCAGGAGCAGCCTCTGCTCAAATGGACAAAATGATGATTGAGGCGAATCGTAAAACTATTTCTGAGGCCGTAAAAAAAGCCGATGCTGCAGTTACAAAAAAAGATTCAGCGAAAGCTAAAACTTGGTTAACTCGTGGAGAAGCCTATTTAGATCTTGCGAATTCTCAAGACTCAGTGTTGACAAAAGCAGAGCCTTTAGCAGCTTACAAAGCAGTTGAGTTCTTCAAAAAGGCTATTGCATTAGATGCAAAAGACGGATCAGTAGCTGTTTCAGCTAAAAAATACCTTTTAGTGACGCTCAATAAAGAGGGAAAACCAGAAACTGAAGGACAAAAAACATTTAGTGCCTTTATGAATGGAGGGATTGCTAAATATCAAAGTAAGGATTTTGTAGGTGCTGTAAAAGATCTACAAATGGCTTCTGAAGTTAGTCCAAAAGATACTACAGCTGCGATGTATACAGGTGTAATTGGTCAAATGGCTAAAGATGATGCAGCTGCTAAAGGTGGATTTGAGAAATTTTTAGACCTAGGAGGGAAGGACCCAGCCATGATTTATGCCTTGGCTCAAATCTATAGAAATGAGAAAAATGAAGAAAAAGCAATTGCTACCTTAGAAAAAGGTATTGCTCTTCATCCAAACAATAAAGACTTAAAAGCTGAAAAAGTAAACTTATTATTAGCATTTAAAAAGATTGATTTAGCTATCAAAGAACTTGAAACATCAGTAGCAAAAGGTACAAGTAACCCTCAGGAAGTATTAAATTTGGGTATTTTATATGAAAACAAAGCCCAAGAATTTGCACCTGAAATTCGTACATTAAAGGAAACTTTATCTGATAATAACGTAGAAGCTTTAAAGAAGAAAATTCAAGTTCAGAAAGATAAAGTAGCGGCTTATGATGAGGAAATCAAGCGTTTGACTGATAAAATCAAGAAAGACCCAAAGACAGCAGCAGCTTCTAAAAAACAAATTGTTCAAGTTAAAGAGATGCAAAATGAACAAAAAGCTGAGTTGACTAAGTTGAATGAGGATGCAGCTAAACAAGCAGCAAGTGGCGTTAATGTTGAAGAAACTAACAAGAAGCTTGCGGAATTGGAAGCAAAACAAAAAGCAGCTAAAGATTTAGCATTGACTTATTATAAAAAATCTTTAGAGTTAGATCCTAACAATTATGATGTTAACTTTAACTTAGGAGTAATGAGCTTCAACGAAGCAGTTGAAATTAAGAAAAAAGTTGATTTATTAGATATGGCTGCTTATAAAACGGAAGGTAAGAAAATCGAAGAATTAGCTGATAAGAAATTCAGAGAAGCTTTACCATATTTTGAAAAAGCATATTCTATCAAACAAGAAGAAGATTTAAAATCAAGTTTGAGAAGTTTATATCAAATCTTGAAAATGGAAGATAAATTGAAAGCATTAGGAGAATAATTAATATTCAGCCTAGTCATAAAAAAAGGCCTCAAATATTGAGGTCTTTTTTTATGACTAGGCTATTTTAGAAAATTTTCAGTCATGAGCAATTTATACGGTGGAAAACAGCAAAAAGGTACGTTATTTAGTACCTTTTCACATATTAATTGTTTTATTTAACATAATGTAAATTATATAACAATTCATATGCTACTGATTTAACTTGACACTTAAACGTTAAGTGTATGAATATTAAGGAGTTGAAATCAAATAAAAAAAATCGTAACTTGATACTTTATCTCCGAAAAGTAGTCGAAAGTTACCGTGCTGGATTCGTATCTTCCAAGGAATTAAAGACGGATTTGCACCTGGATTTCAAGCGGGTTC
>NZ_JAYFUL010000061.1:0-29425 GCF_034928825.1 Arcicella aquatica
TGCTATTTCACTTAATTATCTCAGACAAAATGTCAATGATTCTATTAAGTACGCCCAAATAATATTTGGTCAAAATTTCAAAGAACTATGTTCCAATATTAGAACTTAACAGCCCTGCTTCAGAGAGGGGAGCTCTCGACCCCAGAGTCTGCTCTTCTCTGAAGGAGAAGGGGCTGGGGGATGAGGTTGTTAGACATTCGCCTTTGCTGGTGTTTTCACCGCCAAATTATGCCTCAGCCACATCATATTTTTTGATAAATGGTGCGTTGCTTTCGCACGTGTTGTTGGAGAACAAACTCCAACAACGGCGGGAATTATGCCTCAGCCACATCATATTTTTTGATAAATGGTGCGTTGCTTTCGCACGTGTTGTTGGAGAACAAACTCCAACAACGGCGGAAATTCACCGCTCCAAAAATTCACAACTCCGCACTCACAACTCTCCACTCATCATAAGCCAGGCTCATGTACAAAAGCTTCTTTTATTTTAAACTGAAATTGGGTGGAATCTCTTTGTACAGCGTAATTGAAAGTAGTATAATATGCAGTTCGGAGATTAACTGAAACATTATTACACTTTAGGTTTTTTAATGTAAAAGAATGAAGGTTGTCTGCTCCAAATTGTACACCAATTTTAGCAACATTGTTAGGTATCTTTACGGTATAACTTCCTTTGCCATTGTTTAGTGGCAAGCCTGTATAGCTTACTATCTGTTCCTGTTTATCAAAAAATACAAATAGTAAATTGGGCATATCATCATAGCCATCTTTTCCGTAGTATTTTTTGTACTGAACCTCATAGCTTATATTGATACTATCTTTGAGATGATACTTTTCAGGATTTATATATGCTGTTATTCCATTAAAAAAAGGATTTGCCCTGACTAAAGGTGTCGATGTTTTTATCCAGAACAATCCATCAAATGCCTCCGAGGTATTTTTATGGATTGAACAATAAGCATTTTCTGTATTATTAACACCGTAGGTAATCTTTAGTTTTTCTGAAAAAAAATCAAATACCTCTTTGCTTGAATTAAAAGCTAAAAACCCGCTCGAATCGTTTGTGCTTTTTCCGATAATATTTCCTATCTTATTGTTTGCCGTACAAATTTCAATGGGTTCTTTTGACACTCTAGCATTATAAAATCCATTTTCTACTTCGGTAGCAAGGGTATAATATTGGTCTTTATATTTATTGTTGATAAGTTTCCCTAGGCGGCGTCCATTTTCATAGGTCATGATATTTCCTTCTCCTTTTTCTATGTGTGAATTATGGGCAAAAATAATAATATTGGCATTTTCCCTCAATGCCTTTGCCCACGCTAAAATTTCAAACATATTGGTATCTCTCACCAGTTTATCTTTGGAATAAATACGTTTTAGGTCATTCTGAATTACATTAAAGGTATTTAGCAAAATAGCTTGTTGTAAACTTCCATCATTTTTTATTCCCTTGGTCTTAATTTCTATGGCTTTAAGGGTATTAATAAGGTAGTTGTATTCATATTTTTTATCTTGCCAATTATATCCGTAAGGCATAAAAGCTAAATCGTACAGCACATCATACTCTGTATTAGATAAGGTAATATGGTAGGTTTTACACAAAAACAAAATGTTTCTTGCCAGACCAGTAACAGAATATAAGTCACCACACAGTATCCAAACTTTATCTTTTTCGCTCTTTGTTTGGTTGTAGGTTTTAATCCAACTTACTAGATTTCTGTCATGTTCAGAGTCATTCCTCAACAGTATAGACACAGGAATGCTATCATTTAGTCCTAATACATATTGATTGAGGGCAACCGACTCGTAATATTCTTTTTCTGCCCAATAAAGCACATTAAAGCCTTTATGTTTAATTAAACTTTTGGTAAGGTTAGCGAAAACTTCCCTAAATTCAGCGGTGCCATGGGTAGCTTCGCCAATGCCAATGATTTGTTTGTCAGCGAACCCTTTTTGAGACTGTACAAACTTATCGATAGACTGCTCACTATTATATTTTACAGGAATAAAATGTGCTTTGATGATTGGATAAATCTCAGCATCAATTATTAAACTATCGTAGTTATACGTTAAAAAGCCTAAAGCCGCTAAAAAAATTATGGTAGAATATATTCTCATTTTAAAAATTGATGAGGTTTATGATTAGATAGATATACAACCTTTGTTACTTTCGTCTTTGGTGGTGTTTTTCGCCTTTGGTGGTGTTTTCACCGCCAAATTATGCCTCAGCCACGTCATATTTTTTGATAAATAGTGCGTTGCTTTCGCACGTGTTGTTGGAGAACGAACGCTAACAAGGGCGGAAAACTCTTATATCTAGCGAGGGACTTAAGTCCCTCGCTAGATATAAACATGTTGATTATCAATTGTTTAAATACTTTTTTACCCAAGGCTGGTGTCTTCACCAGCCCTCATCCAGCAAAGGGAATTCGCCAAGCGGGGGTGGTGTTTTCACCGCCAAATTATGCTTCAGCCACGTCATATTTTTTGATAATTGGTGCGTTGCTTTCGCACGTGTTGTTGGAGAACGAACTCCAACAACGGCGGGAAACACGTTGATTATCAATTGTTTTTTACCCAAGGCTGGTGTCTTCACCAGCCCTCATCCAGCAAAGGGAATTCGCCAAGCGGGGGTGGTGTTTTCACCACCAAATTATGCCTCAGTCACGTCATATTTTTTGATAAATGGTGCGTTGCTTTCGCACGTGTTGTTGGAGAACGAACGCTAACAACGGCGGAAAACCGAGCGTCAGTCGCCTCATGTCATAGCCTGACTACTTGAAACTCTTATATCTAGCGAGGGACTTAAGTCCTACTGATTACCCACATCTTTTAAAAAGTTGAAATGGAAATGTTATTATTGATTAAATTAGCTTAAATGTACATAAATAGTCTTTAAAACCAAGCGTTGAAGCCCTTATCTCTAGCGAGGGACTTAAGTCCCTCGCTAGAGATAAGATATTGATTGTTAGTTATTTATATACTTGTGGGTAATCAGTAGGACTTAAGTCCCTCGCTAGAAATAAACACGTTGATTATCAATTGTTTATATGCTTGTGGGTAATCAATAGGGCTAGAAGCCTTGTAATAGTCGTCACTTGCTTTGAAGCGAGCGACTTCGGAGGAGCAATACTGAAGGGATGAAATGTTGATAGCACCTTATACCCTACCACCACCATTTACAATGATTTGTTGACCATTTACCCAAGCTCCTGCTGGACTAGCAAGGAATGCCACTACACCTGCGATGTCCTCTGGTTCACCCATTCTTCCTAGGGTCATTGCTTGCCCAATCCTTCCCAATTCTTCTTTTGAAACCTCTTTTTCCATTAAAGGAGTCTTTGTTGGGCCAGGGAAAACACTATTCACTGAAATTTGACGATGACCAAGTTCCTGTGCCAATATTTCAGTAACTACTTTGCCAGCGGCTTTACTAGGAGCATAAATACCAAGACCCGCTGCTGGATAAAGTGAGCTTGTGGAAGAAATCTGAATAATTCGTCCACCATTCCTAACGTGTTTAGCTGCCTGTTGCAACACAAAGTAGGTCCCTTTATAATTTACCGCATTGATACGGTCGAAGTCAGCTTCAGTAACATCAGCAATGGGAATACCCATCACCGCAATACCAGCATTGGCTACAACAATATCAATACCACCAAATGCTATAGTGACATCATTAAAAAGCTTAGTGATTTCGGCTACCGAACTAACATCTGCTTGAAATCTTATAGCTGAGCCCCCAGCTTCTTTGATTTCATTCACTACTTCATCGGCTTGTTGGGGGTTCCCCATGAAATTAACGGCTACCGCAATGCCGTCTTGTGCTAAACGGATGGCAATAGAACGACCGATACCTGTTGCAGCACCTGTTATTAATGCCACTTTTTTTGTTGATGCTGTCATGGTTGTTTAATTTTTACCCCAAAAAATCTACCTTTATTTTTTCAATTTTCGTTTTAAGCTCGGTGGCAAATTCAGTATTTACAATTCCGTTTTCAGCATCAAAGTTTTCGTAGAAACTTGGTAATAGAAACGTTTCAATAACTTTTGCACCATAATATGGAAGTGTATTTTTGGCTAATTCTAATACCGAAGCTCCACCTCTTAATCCTGGAGAAGTAGCTAATACAAAAACAGGTTTGTCGCCAAATGCTTTGCGTTCGGGAACGATAGAAATCCAATCGTAAATATTTTTAAAAGCAACTGAATATGACCCATTGTTTTCTGCAAGCGCAATAAGCAATAAATCACTTTCGTCAATTTTTTTAGCAAAATCTAGTGCCAATTGTGGGATGCCAATTGTAGGAATTTTATCTACGCCAAACAATGGCATTTCATAATCATTCAAATCCAAAACCTCTATAGAATGGTTCTCGAAAAAAGTAGAGGTATGGGTTACTAATTTTTTGTTAATAGAAGCAGTACTGTTACTTCCTGCAAATGCTAGTATTTTCATGGTCTTCGTTTTATTTTGTCAATTTAATTTTTCCGTATTTTCCTGCATAAAAATCCCGATAGGCATCTGCTATTTCGCCTTGGGTGTTCATCACAAAAGGACCTTCGGCTACAATGGGCTCTGTATATTCTTCACCACCAAAAAGTAATATATCAATGGCTACATCGGATGTGTTTTTTAGCTCAATTTCACCTGCTTCTCTATCAAATTCTACAAACTCTCCTTTTTGAAATTCGGTATCATTTAATACCGCATTTTGCGTGGGTAAAAAAGCAGCAACTTCAATTTTATCTTTTATTTCAAGCGAAAATTGTTTCCCTGCATTCAAATGGACATGATACAAAAACTGCGCTGAATAATTAGGAATAATTGAACTCAATTCTTCGTACTTGCCTACAACTACCTTTATCCATCCGTCTTCGTTAGGTAATGTTTTTATAGGTACTTCATTGGCTTGAATTGCTAAATGAGCAGGTTTTTCTGCTTTGTTTTTAGCGGGTAAGTTGAGCCAAAACTGAAGACCGTGTATATATTTACTGTCCGTTTGGCTATCGTAATTAAAATTCTCATCGTGGATTATTCCATTGCCTGCTTTCATCCATTGTGCCCCACCCGAATGTATTTTGCCAGTATTCCCAGCACTATCAAAATGTTCCACTTCGCCTTGAAGCACATACGTCAACGTAGCAATGCCCCGATGCGGATGAGCCCCCATGCCATTTGTAGTGATAATTTCTTTGATGGCAGGTGCGACATAATCCAGAAACACAAAAGGCCCAACTTTGTCGGCGTAGCGATTGGGCAACATTCTACTGATACTTAAAGGACCTAAATCGGCGCTATTTCCTTTTGTTGAAAAACTTGTTTGCTTTTTCATAACTATATGTTTTGATGGTGTAAAATTGCACCCGAACGAAGCCCTAAAACGATGAGATTTGATAAAAAAAAGCGTTGACATATATCAACGCTTTTTGAAATTTGTTTAAAACCATACATTTTCAACTTGGTATCGATCGCTATTATTCAGCAAAACTACCACCGCTCATTGCTTTCATAAAAGCTTGCGGATTCCAGTATTCACGGTAGTTTATAATAAGCCCATCACGGAAAGTTACAAAAGTGGCATAGCTCATTTCATAAGGATTACCATTGCTAATTACTACACCCGATGCACTCCATTCTGCAATGGCAACGTTAGCATCATCAGTAGCATAGATTTTTAAGGTAGGGATAGATTTTACATCTATAAAACTTGGGTAGTTGCGTAAGTATTCATAAAGTGCTTCACGACCTTCAAACCTTGCTGGTGTACCTTCTGGGGCAAAAGGAAATTCGGCAACTACATCCTCCGCACAAAGCGCTGACCACCCTTTCATATCCTTGGCAAGAAATGTATCTAAACTATTACGAAGAAGTTGAGTAGCTGCTGTGTTTGTTGTATTTTCCATTTTATTGAAATTTAATGTTTTTTCTTTATTGATTTAACGATACAAAATTGCATCATAGGCAAGCCCTGTAACGATGAGATATGATAAAAAAAACCGTTGACATTTATCAACGGTTCTGTAAAATCAAGCTTTAAAATGGAAAACTACTTCATCGCTTGTTTTCTGATTCTGCTTAAAGTTTCTTTGGTAATACCCAAATAAGAAGCAATGATGTGTTGCGGAAAACGTTGGATAAACTGGGGGTGATTATCTGCAAATTCTTCATAACGTTTTTCGGCAGTATTACTGATAGTAGAGCTTAGTCTTCGTTGGTTAGCAATGGCATTTCTTTCGTCCATGAGTCGTATCATTTTTACCAATGCAGGTATTTTTTCCATTAAATCCAGCATTTCGGCCCTTGTAATAATCAGCATTTCGGTATCTTCCCAAGCATCAATATTATAATTCGAAGGCGTAAGCATAATAGAACTTTCACGGTCGCCTGCCCAATAGTTTTCGATGTACAGGTGTACTATATGTTCTACGCCTTTGTCATCTACACTGTATTGTCGCATCGCACCTTTTACAATAAAACCAACGTATTTACAGACATCACCTTCTTGCAAAAAGTATTGTTTCTTCCTTAGCTTTTTGGGTTGGAAAGTCGCTTCAATTAAGGATTCTTCTTCGCTTGTAAGGGGTAAATTAGCATATTGGTTGATGTATGCCAAAAGGTTTTTGTACATTGGTTTTGATGATTAAATTAAGCAGATGCAAAGGTATAAATAATGTTTCGTAATTGTTTGTTCATGGCATCGTTGCTACGTTAGTATTAGTCTAAGACCACGCCAGTGGAGGGATGAATAACAATCTTACTCATGGCACGACTTCCAGTGAATTAGAAGTCATGCCATGAGAGTTTTTAAAACCTATTCATACCCATTAGGTCATAACGAAATCTTCTGTTTTTGGGAAGGAACGCATTACTTGCTGAATAATATCAGGGATGGGATTAAGTAGTTTGCGTGTGCTGGTATCAAGCCAAGTGCCGTCTAGCGTTAGTGTGGCACAAACTTTATTTTCTGTATTGAGGAAAAGATGCCTAATCGTCCACCGAGAGGCATCAGCATTCAGTTTTGCCATTTTGGCTTCTATGGATATGTCTTGTCCTATTCTGATTTCTTTTCTGAAAACACATTCTTCACGAAACAGGATTGGACCAAAATTGTTAGTCTGCATTACATCGAGCGTCAAGCCGAGTTCTGTCAGGATTTCAACCCTTTGCTGTGCGCCAAAATCATAATAAACACTGTGCCTTACATGAAAGTTAGGGTCTAGGTCGGCCCATCTGATGGCTATTTTTTTGTTGAATGAAGTCATAATTATCTGATTAATGTATAAATTTAGTAAAACTAAACACTATGATATACATTTTCATTACAACACTCGTTGTTTTCATCTGCTGGACTTTCTCTTTTTATCATTGGAAAAGTATTCAAAAGCGTAATCACTTTTGGATTAGCTTAAGCTTCTATGTGGGTTTTGCTATTTGCCTTTTTGTCATAATATGGAATACTTACATTTACTTAAAAAATGAAAATGGTAAATCTTTCACTATTGGTGTTTATCTATTTGAGTTTTTTTTGTTAGAATGCTCAATCGGCTTTACATTATTTAGTTGGATACTTAAAAAAATCTCCCGCTTGGCTTAGTCTTTAAGCTACGCCAAGCGGGGGAGAGTAAAATTCTGTAGAGGGTTAATGATTAATATTAAACATATTTTAATAACTCACTAACTAATTTAAAAACTGTAGTTGAAGATTCTTCAATTGCTGGATTAGTATGGTCAAATTGATTATAATTGCGTTCGGCTCTTTTGATTGCTAATTTTACTCTTTCTTTACCTGTATCAGTATCTATGTCGTTTAATAATTGAAATATATCCTCTGTAATAAGTTTGCTTTTATTGCCCTCATATTTTAAATTATAGGGTTTTAACAGTTTATTTATTTTTATATCATAATCTATTCTTGGCATATTACCCCCTTGGTGGTCTTCAAAGTGAAGAATTATCCAATATTCAAAAGATTGATTTGAATAAGCCACTCCAAATCTGTTTGCTTCAGCAATCTTTATGGCATCATTAAAGCTATTGTTATTGAAGTCATCTTTATCAAATACACACCAAACCTGCTCATACTTTCCTTTATTAGCTAATTGCAAAGCTCTATTTACTAATGAAGTAGTGTTATATCCTTCACCTACAGCCTTTATAGTAGCTGAAGAAAGCCTGAATTGTTTAAAGTAAGAAGGTTCAGTGTTTTCTCCTTCACAAACAATTAGTATTGTAGGTTTTTCAATTAATACAGGGGTAGGTCTATCTAAGCTTGATTCAGCCCTTCTATTTGCTTTTAGTTGTTCTCTGTGTTTTTCCTTAGCTGCATTTTGCTCAGCTTTTTTATCCTTCATTTTCATATGCTGGCAAGATGGTGTTGAGATTATCAAAAAAGCCTAAAAATGGGATAGCTCCATATTTACCATTGATATAGTTTTCTTCGAATGACTCTGTCTTTCTTACTTCATCTGATTTAAAATCCGCTAGAGAATAAAGCTTAGCTTCTCCGAATTGATTTTTATCTGTAAACCAAATTTGATCACGTCTAAAAAGTCCTGAACTTAATAAGTTTGTATCGTGCGTGTTGAAAATTAGCTGAGCATTCTTTTTATTCAAATCCTTGGAATTAAATAAAGATACAAGTTTGCATACTAAGTTTGGATGTAACTTGGCATCAAGTTCATCAACTACCAAAATGTATCCATTTTCAATAACATCTATAATTGGTCCTGTTAAAGCAAAAATCTTTCTTGTTCCCGATGACTCATCATCATCTAAAGAAAAATATACACTATCAATTACCTTTTTATTAATATCATATTTTTTATGAGTTGTTATAATATCTGAAAAAAACTCAGCTTTTTCTTCATTAACTTCTTTATTGATTTTATCTACTAACTCTTTAGGTACATTTTTCGAAAGTTTGTCGATATCTAGTTTTTGTAGCTTAATGTCTTGTATCCCTAAATCAGCGACTTTCAATAAACTTAAGATTTTAGCTTTATAAGGGCGGTCTTCTGTTTGACTCATCGTAAATCCTTGATACCCTTCTTCATGAAGCCCCGAAATAGTTTTCAAATTTTCAAACCAATTTAATACACTAATGGAAGTATCATCATTGAACTGTGCTGATACTGAAATTAGTAAAGCATTATCCCTTACAAGTCCTTCTTTAACCAATGTATTGGCTTTTGAGAATTTTTTTTGGTGAATTTCAAAATTGTTACCTTCTCTATAGAAAAGTTCAATCTCTTTAGTATTTGGTCTATAATATAGCCATTCTGAAATCACCATTTTTCTGTCTGCTTCAAATCCATAGCGATACATTACATTTTTAAAGATAAATATTACCTCAAATTCGGTAGGAGAATGCTCACTTTCGCTATTCAATTTATAAGGTTCAACATCAATTTTATCTCCTTTTTTGCTTTCTTTCGAACTAGTAATTACAAACCTTTCCATAAACATCAAAGCTTCAAATAGCTTACTTTTTCCACTTGCATTTGCACCATATACAACAGCACTTTTTAGAATCCTAAGATTGAATTTATTATCATGATAAATATTTTCAGATTCACGAGTAGCCTTGTCATAGTTTGAAGCTACAAGACTTAACGTTGCTTTGTCTTTAAAAGTCCTAAAGTTTTTAACCGAAAATTGTAATAGCATATCTTTTGTTGTCAATAATTATACACAAAAATGGCAATATTTTGTAATATAGCTGCCATTTTTGTGTATTTTTTGCAAAAAAATGGTTAAAAACGCTTTCTTTTTACATTAATATGTAAAATAGGATATTTTAGATAAATTCATCTCTCTCTTGGAGTAGTGTTACTCGCAACGTTGTCAACTTAAGATAACTCTGTCAGATTATTACAAAAAGCCACTATTAAGCTGATTAAGAATTTTCTATACTAACAAGAAAAAGCTTGCAAACAAAACGCTTTATTAAGGAAAGGGCTACATTGTGAATAGGAGGATTTTCTTAAGTTGACGACGTTGAGTGTTAGACTACTACGCCAGGCGTAGGAACATTTTATCATTTATTCGATTTAACATTGCGGAGGAAATTAGAATAGCGTAAATTGTGAAAACAGATTAATTTGTAAACCTTCAATAAATACACCCTATGCGACTAACGAATATATTGATTTTGATGCTATTGCTTTTTTCGTGTAAAAAAGACGATGTAGATGCCAATAGCATTGTGTTGATACCAGATGAGTTTTTTGAGCGAAATCTAATAAAATATGATTCTGATAAGCAAATCAATGGTCAGATACTTTGATAAAGATATAAAGGACATAGATACTTTAAAGTTCATTAATGCAGGGGAGTGCCCGAAAACGTTGAGTGGGATAGAGCACTTTACCAATTTAAAATACTTACAGGTGTACTCGGTCGTTATGCCAACCCTAGATTTAAGCCATAATACATCCTTGCGTTATGTAGATTGTAGCGGAGCATACATTGCTGTAGCTGGCGGAATGTATCGGGTATTGAAAACGTTGAATTTAGGAGATAATAAAGAAATAGAAACATTGATTACAGACTATACTTATCTGAAGAACTTCCCGATAAGCCAGTATCCAACGATAAAGAAAACATCCTGTATAGCGTGTTTATAAGGGGATTGATAAGTTGGTTTTTGTTACTCGCCATGCTATCACCCTTATAGGGTTAAATGTTTCCTGATTTCACGGAATGCTATCATCCTTTCATCCCTTCGGGATTGATTTGGATAAAACTTACTCTCTACGCTCGCTTTGTGTGGTCATAGAGTAGGTTGGGAGCTTGGGGTTTAGAAGGCGATGCCTACCCCACAACCTTATAAAATGCGTTGCATTTTTGCAATGTAACATTGCGGTACACACTGACGTGGTCTCTAAGACTACATCAAGCCAAGAGATTGTATGAAGTATACCCCATCAGGTATAATTAGGTTGTAGTTTTTAATTTTATACCCTATCAGGTATAAAATTATTTATTTACCTCAACAATTTGTCATGCTACTTGACATTATACCCGAAAAGGTATAATTTAGTTGGGTTAATTATTAATATACCCTATTGGGTATAATCAGATGAAGATTGTACAATTTATCAAAGAGAAAAGAAGGAATTTAGGGCTGACTCAAACCGATCTTGCCATGAAATCAGGCGTTGGGCTTCGCTTTGTTCGAGATTTGGAACAAGGGAAGCCTACTTTAAGGCTTGATAAAGTCAACCAGATTTTAGCCCTTTTTGGCTCAGAGGTAGGCGTAATTAAAAAGGAGGTTGAAGATGAATAGAAAAGGCAAGGTATTTTATCAAGACCAATTAGCAGGCATTATTACCGAAAACGAAGAGGGATATTATTTTCAATACGACGAGACTTACCTCAATAGTAATGATTGTCATGCTATTTCGTTGACATTACCCCTTACGGAGCATATTTATTTCAGTAAAATCTTGTTCCCTTTTTTTGATGGACTCATCCCTGAAGGTTGGCTATTAAATATTGCTATTGAAAACTGGAAAGTAAGTCGGCGTGATAGAATGGGCTTGCTGTTAACTGTCTGTGGCGACTGTATCGGTGCGGTAAGTATCAAGGCTTTAAATGATGACGACCATGAATAAATGTTTATATTGCTACCAAGCCCTAGCTGACAATGAGCGTGACTTTCACCCGAAATGTGCGAAGAAACTATTTGGCGTAGGGGCTGTTCCTGAGATTGCTTTTGGCAAAGAAGAACTTCAAGAAATGGCAAGGCAACTCATCATCACAAGTATTGCTATAACGGGTGTACAGCCTAAACTTTCGTTGGATTTAGAGAAAATAGATACACGACATCGTAGGTTTACTATCGTAGGTTTACAGGGAGACTATATTTTAAAACCTTCCTCTGATGATTATCCTCAATTGCCTGAAAATGAGGACTTGACTATGAATTTAGCGGCACTGTGTGATATAAAAACGGCTGAGCATACGCTAATAAGACTTATTTCAGGTGAGTTAGCCTATTTAACAAAACGATTTGACCGAAAAAAAGGAAAGAAGATTCATGTAGAAGACCTATGTCAATTAACAGAAACATTAACGGAACATAAATACAGGGCATCGATGGAAAAGGTTGGGAAAACTATCAAAAAGTTTAGTACCAATGCTGGACTTGATGTAATTACTTTTTTTGAAATCAGTGTATTTTGTTTTTTAACAGGTAATGCAGATATGCACCTCAAGAATTTTTCTTTGATGAGCAATGAAATGGGTGAAATTCAATTGAGTCCTGCTTACGATTTGCTCTCTACAAAGCTGGCGATGCCTCAAGATACAGAAGAAATGGCATTGACCATCAACGGAAAGAGAAATCGTTTAAAAAAAACTGATTTCGATACCTTTGCCCACACCCTTGGTATCAACGAGAAAGTAAAGGAGAACATTTATAAAAAGTTCAGCCTAAAAATTCCATTGATGTTGGCGAAGATTAACGAAAGTTTTTTAGACGAAAAATCCAAACAATTGTATCAAGACTTGATTAATAATAGGGCTATTGTTTTGAGATAGCGTGGATTTTACTCCTCCGCTTGGCGTAGTAGTCAATGACTATGCCTAGCGGGGGAGTAACCTTTCCTATTAGCGGGTGACTTAAGTCCTACTGATTCCCCATAAGTATATAAATGATTGATAATCAAGGTATTTATTTCTAGCGAGGGACTTAAGTCCCTCGCTAGAAATAAGAGCTTCACGTAGTCAGACTGTAACATGAGGCATCCGACGCTCGGTTTGAAAGGCGATTTAAGCCTATTTGAACCAATTTTATCAATAATTACATCTTCATTTCAACTTTTTTAAAAGATGTGGGTAATCAGTAGGACTTAAGTCTCCAACCAATAGGAAAGGCAGCAACCAATCCCGAAGGGATTATCTCTCATTTGGAAGCAAGCAATTGCTGAGAATTTAGGTATGCCCTTAAAACAAGTTGATGATAAATAAGTATCTTTGAAATACTTTTTCTATACCGCAAAGATAGCATTTCTAACTTAGCCTGACGGCTAAGGAAATAAAGCCAACTAAGGATGGGAAGTAGCCAAACCATTTCACTTTTAATTCCTAAAAAACACATGAAAAAACTATTTTTTATTTTGATAATCACTTCTTTGACATTGACTTCCTGTACGACTTACTACATGTCTTCAACCTCTTTAAAAGAACAACTACACAATATTAATCCTAACAAAATCAATGATGCTTATGATTTTAGACTTGGATTACTTGGCGTTGCTTTAAAAGGCGGAAAGAATTTTTATAATGGGATAGACAAAATACAAGTAACAGACAAAAATGGCAATACAGTAGAACGGCTTGTAACTACGAATACATCCATTCGGTTGACTGATACAAAAGGAAAGAGAGTTCAACTTTATTTTGATTCTATTTTTTTACGAGACAGCTTAGTTTATGGGAGCAAATCTCATTTTATCACGCTTCCTGTAATCCCTATGAATATTGATAGCTTAGTTAAAATTGAAGTTCAGTAAGTGCTTGTTTATATCACTGCTTTACGAAGATTAAGGCTTTTTTTAGTGAACTTAAATTATAATATAAAATCAAAATAATTTTGATATGAACAATCAAAATGAAACCAAGATACCTCAACATATTAAATTTTTTTTTTACTGCGTTGCTACTATTGGTATACTTGCTTACTTAATTATTTTAGTAGAAACGCTATTATCAGAGCCTATGAATCTTAGCTATTTAATGATAGCAACTGGAATATTACTTTTTAGCCTTATGGTATTTTATTTTACTTATAGATTTTTTCTATTAATATTGAGTTTGTTTATAGATTCACTCAATAATGAAAAGTAGATAAATTATAGTATATAACGCTATTAAAGGCGGATACATTTGTGGCAAATGAGTAAAATGTATATTATTTTTTAATGGAGCAAGAAATCTTTAAAAACCTTAAAAAGAAGTTGAGGTTAAGAATTCAAATAAAGATTTCTTCATTTTTATTACTCTTCGTTAGGCTAGAAGCCAAATAATAACAGTTACTCGCTTGGAAGCGAGCGAATGCGGAAACCAATCCCGAAGGGATGAAAGGATTATAGCATTTGATGAAATTAGGAAACATTTAACCCCGAAGGGGTGATAGATAACTCGTTTTCTATCACCCCTTCGGGGTTTTGGTTATGCTGTCATTTTTGTTTGCTATCATCCTTTCATCCCTTCGGGATTGATTTGGATAAAACTTACTTTCTACGCTCGCTTTGTGTGGTCATAGATTAGAGTAGGTTGGTAGCTTGTGGATTAGAATGCGATGCCTACCCCACAACCTTATAAAATGCGTTGCATTTTTGCAATGTAACATTGCGGTACACACTGACGTAGTCTCTAAGACTACGCCAAGCTGGGGATTATTCATAAATGTATGGTAACATATTTCATATAGACAATTGTTATATATTTCTAATAATAAACTATTCGTTTCTGTTATATAAGTGGATACTTAACGCCAATTTGTATAATAGATGCTTTCATAGTGATTGTTTGTTTTTTGAAAAATTAATGACTACAAATAAGAGACTTAAAATCTATTTTTAAAATCATCAATATTATAATTGTAGCAACAAATGTAATTATATAAAGAGGATAAATTGAAACTGAAAACATTGAAGACCCAAAGGTGTTTTTACCAGTGTTAAATTGACTTGCATCCATAGAAAAATCAATATTTTTCTCCTTCTTTAAACGAACTTTATTATAAAGACTCCTGTATCTTCTTTCTTGACATAAAAAATAACCATTTAGAAACCAGAAAATTGGTGTTGCAAATAATGTTACCCCAATGTAACTATTGTTACTATCTTTAGCAGATAAGACAAATGATGCTGAAATCAAAGTAATTAACCACCCTTTAATAATGAATGAATTAGTACTCATTCTGGTTATTGTGTTTTGGATAAACTCCAAATGTTTAAGTTTGTTTTCTGCCATTATTTTGTATTTTTAAGTGGTAATTTATACAACTCATCTAAAGCCATTAGAGGATTATCATATTGCTTTGTACTCAATTTTTTTAATACATTTATGTCTAAATTAGTAAATTGTGATAGCTCTGTATCTACATTGTATAAAAATAGGGGTGATACACTTTTTGAAAGTGATTCTCTTATTGGATAGGTTCGTTCTTTTTTCTTTTTTTCAATTGTATTACAAAGAGCTATTTCCGAATAAATCCATGGAGAAGATGTCATTTTAATGGTATCTTCTGATGAGATTGAATCTGGAGTATTTAAAAAGATAATACACTCGCAATTATCTATCATTTTATTAATTGCTGTAAGAAGCATTAAATAAACATGGCTTGTAGAAAGATTTCTTTTTTTATAAGAATAAAAGTTTTTTTTTATTGGATCATCCCAAGAATATACGTTATCGATTATCCTCAGTAATTTATCTGAGTATCCCCAAATAGCTGAATCAACAAAAGTTTTAAGTCCAAATTTATTAAATAACCAGCCAGCAAGTCTATATGCTAATTCTTCATTTTGGTGTGAATGTGAAAGGAAAATGTCAGCTTGAATTGTAGGAAACCAATTGTTTTGAATTTCACTTCCATTAAGCGAGTTATTGGGTAGAAGGTACTTATCTAAACTTGTTTGAATTTGCGTTTTATCATTATCAAATAAGGTTTTTCCAGTTTCTAAATAAGGATTATCATACAATTCTACAAGATAATGTTCATCAAATAATATTTGATGAACATGTTTTGCAAGTAGAGTTGTTTGCACTCTTTCCGACAATTTTAAATTAAATCCTTGATACATCGTTCTAAATTTTCAATATTTTTTTAGTGTTAATATTATGCTTTAAATTGCTGATTTTGATTCAATATTTTAAAGTAATTTGACAAAACTATTCCATATCACCAAATATTATAAACAAAAAAAACGAAGACAATCAATCAATTGCCTTCATTGGGCTAGAAGCCCTTATAATAGCAGTCACTCGTTAGAAACGAGCGAATGCGGAGAGCAATCCCGAAGGGATGAAAGGATTATAGCATTTGATGAAATTAGGAAATATTTAACCCCGAAGGGGTGATAGATAACTCGTAGTCTATCACCCCCTTCGGGGTTTTGGTGATGCAATCGTTTTTGTTTGCTATAATCCTTTCATCCCTTCAGGATTTGGCGTTCCTGCGAAACGCTAAATCAATAACCCCGATACCTGACATCCGAAAGCCGAAGACCGAAAGCTGAAACCCGACAGCCTACCCTCTACCAGCTTCCCCCAAAATAGCCTCATACTCCAACTCCGCATCGGGAACTAGGCCTGATTGGGCGATGGCGGTTTTTTGAGATAGGAGGGGTTGGTTGCCGTTGGCGGCTAATAGGTTATTGATTACTTCCTTGTTGTCGCGGAGGGTGAAGGGTACTATCTCGGGCTTGATACGTACATTTTGGGCGTCGTTGGCTAGGGTGGTGTTTAGCGTGCCGACGAAGGCTTTGATGATGTTGATGCGTCGCTGAAGGTATTCGTCGAAGATTTCTCGCTTGTCTTGTACCTTCAAATGGGCATCCAGAAACAACATTTCTAGGGCAATGCCCGATATTTGGTTCAGCCCTTTTACCGATTCAAAACTAATATCAGGCGTCTGCGTCAACGAGTAGATTAGCTTGAAAAGTGTGTCTATTTCTAGCTTTACGCTTTCGGGGGCATGGTCCCACGAAAGGTATTGTGCCGTTGCCCCAACTGAACCTTGGATAATAGCGCCCGTTTCGCCCTTTTTGGCAAAGCCCTGTATTTCGCCTTGCACAAAAATCTTTGGTGCGCCGTGGTAGTCGTTGGTGTCGGCAAAGTTGGATAATAGCGTTTCTAGTCGCTCGATGATGTGCTGAACGTCGTGCCAGTCGGTTTGTTCTGCTTGTCCGAATACCACGGGAATTTTACCGATGATGTTGGCGGTACGGCTCACTTCTGTCCAAGTTCCGCCTTGTGGTTTTGCCCAAATCAAGGTCTCTTCATCAGTATACGTTTCAAAGTATTCTGTCGTTTTGTTGTCGATGTCTTTGAAGGAAAACTGTCGCGAGAACGCCACCAAGTCTTGATTTTTGTTGAAAAATGGATACAAACGGTTGCCGTCCCAAGGCGAAATTGGTAGTACTTTTAGCTTGAATTTCGACGAGAATCCGTACTCGTTGCTAGGCTTGGCGAGTTCGGTGATGTACCAAATTTCGGCAAACTGTGTCGTGCGGAGGATGTCCTTGCACATCCTGCGATTGAAGGAGTCTATCTTGTTGTCTTCCAGTATTTTATGCAATGCCAACACTACCGCCTTTTCGTTGTTGGTACTAGGTTGGGCGTGCAACGCTACTGGGTTGCCAAAGGCAAACGACGTGGCGGTGGATACGATTTTGTTTTGAAACGCTATCGGAATACGCCCTACTTTCTCTACTCGTTGCTCTTCGTTATCGGTGCGCACTATCTTGTCGGGGCGTTTGGTTTTGTCCAACACGCTATGTCCGTCTATTTTATACTGTTTTTGATAGGTTGCAATATTGACGTCGTCGATGTTCGACTGTAGCATTTGGATGGAATCGGCAATCGATTCGGTTTTGGTGATGTCTATTACTTTCATGTTGTTAGAAAAATTTTGCTAAATCATTAGCGGTTTTATTGAAATTAGGCAGGTGATAATCAAGGGCATAGGCGATTAAATCCACGTATTCGTCGTGTTCCTTGACGGGAAATCCGCAGACTTCATCGACAAAATCGTCGTTCCAATTGTCCGAAACCAAGTACACCCTGCCACATTCTATCTTCGGACTTTGGGCGTTTAAACGGGTAGTTTTGTCGTCCTTGGGCGAGGGCGTTTTGGTGATATTCAACGACGTTTGTGCCGATAATACTTGGATGATGGAAAGCCCGTTTGCCTTGGGTTCTATCCTGATACTGCTGTTGTGGGTGTAGCCGTTGGCAAGGGCGAAGTCGCTCAAGAACCGCAACAATTCTGGAAATTTATAATATACCTTTTTGGCTTTGGTGATATACAAGGCGTTCCCGATTCGGCAGGTGGCTATTATGCCGCTTGGGTCGTTTTCTTCCGAGCGGTTCGTATAGGCAGTATCGGCAAAGAAAATAATGGGTTCGGTAGTGTGTATACGTTCAAACTCATTGTTGGAAATATACTGAAACCATTCTTTTTTAATGATGTTCCCACCGTCTTCGCTTGGCGACTGTTCGTACTGATTTGCATAGCCACGACTGCCTAAATCTACCTTGGCTTCTTCCAAGACAGTCCTGTTCAAACGGTTGATGTCCAGCAAACCATTGGTGTAAAATTCCTTTAGTTCGGGCGGACTTACCTTTGTGGACACCTCCGCAGGTAAGCAAAGATGCCTGATGCTTTCGCCTTTTTTGTCCAACAAATACCCCGTGACGTCCTTGTCGTGGAGGCGTTGCATGATGGTTATCACGGGCGTGTTTTCTTTATTCACCTTTCGTGACGACAACGTCTTGGTATGTTCATTAGCCGTCTTGCGGTCGGCATCAGAGGCCGCCTGTGAGGGGTTCAGGGGGTCGTCAGAGATAATTACGTGGGCGTGTTTCCCTGTGATGGTTCCGCCCGTGCTGGTGGTGTAGCGTGCGCCCGTCTGGGTGTTTTCATAAGCCCCTTTGGACGATTTATCACGCCTGATAACCACCTCGGGAAACAACCTTTTGTACTTTTCAGCCGTAATAATATCCCGACTTTTCACGGAATGTTCTATCGACAAATCGTTGGAATACGAATTGGTGATGATGCGGATGCTTGGGTCTTGGGTCCAGAGCCATGCGGGAAACATAATAGTACTGATGGTCGACTTAGTCGTACCTGGTGGAATATTAATGATGAGGTCGTAGGGTTTCTTCTCACGACTGATAATAGACTTTGCGAGGGTCTGGAGTTCGTCGCACAGCAAAGGAATGTGCCAGTTGTACACAGGCGCTTCTTTGATGACGACGTCCCAAAACGACTGCACGAACTCGAAAAACGAGTGTTGACAGGCTTCCCTTTCAATGGCAATCAGCAGGCTATCGGGTATGTCGATATTAGTTTTCAATTTTTCGGGCGATTAATAAGAGTTGTTTCTTTTCGACTTCGGTAAAATCGTCGAGGTTCACCATCCTGCCAATAGGGGTGGGAGGCTCGCTGTTTTTGGCAGTATTCAAATTTCGTTCGGTTGCGTATAGACCTAAGAGTTTCCTGCGTTCCATCAGCTGATAACGGATTTCGGAGATGTACCGAGGGTTGCCGTATTCCTTTACGTCTTTGGTGGCTTGCTCGGTGTCGGTCAGGCTGATAAACGTTTCGTCGTCAAACAGGCTGACTTGTTCCTTTTCTTTTTTGCTGACCGATATTTTTCCTTTCTGTTTCGCCGAATGCTGTTGATAGTCGGTTTTAGATTTCTCCCAAGCTTCCCACAGTTCGGTAATCGCCATGTCTATCCGTTCGAGTTCTAATTGAATGGCTGCATCGATATTGCCCATTCTCTGCCGTCGCCATTCTTCGACTAGCAAAGCAATATCCGCCCGAATGGTTTGGGCACTGATGGCTTTTTCGGAAGCCATGCGTTGCTGTGCCAACTCGGCTATCTTCCTGACGGAATAGCCCTTTTTGTATAAATCGGCTACGATTTGAAGGCGATGTTGTTTTTTCATGTGTTGTAGAAAAGGGTATGTATGTAGCACGAGTTTCCAACTCGTACATGATTTCACGAGTTTTCAACTTGTACATGACTTCACGAGTTGGAAACTCGTGCTACTTTAGTGTTAGCATCATCATTTTATCAAAACAACCACCATCACCACCCCGCCGATATAATTAAGTACCTTGGCAAAAAATAGCTTTCTGGTGAGTTTTGCCACCACCTTTTCTTTATCGACCAAACTATTCTGGTAAAAATCTCGCTCGATAGTCCTGAGCATTAAATCGCTTGAGGTTTGTTCCAAACTCTTTTGCATGATGCTTAGTTTTTGCTGAAATGCCTCTGCATTAATTTTGCTTGCCAGCGCATCTTTTGCCGCCAATTCTGTGAAAATGTAGTAACCCTTGGGCAACAATTTGCGGTAGTGGGCAATGGTAGTATCGCTATTGTTTAAACACACTGTCGATATAACTTTGGAGGCGTTCGCCTTGCAAGTTGTTGATATAGGTATTGTTAGCGTCAATAGTGCTATCAATCTTACGAAACTTCTGTTGGATAAGGCTATCATTTTTAGAGGGTTTAATCATTATCTGTGGTCGATTTTCCTGCGGTTTTGAGTGCTTGGAGCATTGTGAAAAAACTACAATCAACACCACAATCAAGAAGGCAAAGAGCAGGGAAACCTTGTCGGCGGTGAGTTCCGTTTTTATTTTATTGATTGTTTGCCAAAGCGTAGCGAAGCTCATAATCTTGTCGGGTTTTGCGGTTTGTGGCATGTAAAGTCTGGATTTTCTGAAGTTCTACTTCGTTGCTATCAAGGATTTGCTTCATCCTGAGGTTCTGTTTGGCCAGTTCATTTGCCAGCAGTCGGTTTTCGATAATCACCGACTTAAAGCCCGTTACACAGGTGTCGCACACCCCAAATTGGTTCTGAGCGACGTTCTCGACTTCTTTGCGCATCACTGCTATCTGGTTAGTTTTCTGGAGCTGTACAGCCAAGTCTGTAGGTGCATGGTGGACTGTCGTAGCCGTCGATTCCTGACAGCTTGTTAGTCCGCTGATGATAAGGCCTGACCAGATAATCAGCGAGGAAATGGTGTTAAATGTACTTTTCATGTAGGTGGATTTTTTTTAAGTTTTCGATGCGGTTAAGCCAGCCCCGCAGGAATTTTCGTTGAGTACCCACGCCTATGGCTTGGTAGTAGTGGGTGCGGTATTGGTAGATTTTGCTGTAAAGCTTTCTAGTGTTCGCCTTGTTGATTTTGCGGATGGTCGCTGTCCCAAATACGCCGTCGGGCGTGGCACCTACGATGCGCTGAATGGCCTTTACGTTGGCTTTGTCTTTGCCAGGGCCACAGTTCACGAGGATATCTACGATGGTTTCGGCGATGGCTTGGTTGTGGATGGTTTGGGCGTTGGCGTAGTTCCAGTACATGGCTTTATAAATGGGCTTGATGTCGTGCTGGGTCGTTAGGGCAAGGTCGAAAGCAGAAACCTTGCCGTCGGCATCTTTGTCGCACGCAAGGGCGATGGCCCGCAGGCAGGCACGTTTGTAGGTGCTGAGGGTCACGCCGTATTTGGTGGCACCTCCGCGGTCGTATTGGGTGACGGTAAACAAGACACCCTCGGCTTTGAGGAGATGCGGGAAATAGCGGTTGAAGTCTGCTGGAAAAGCAATAGCCGACTTCAATACAATGCCCACTGTAAGGATGAATTTTTTTTTGTTCATTTAAAAAAAGGTGTTTTTTCAGGTGTTCAAGTGTAGTTTTTTTGCCTTTTGGAAAAAAAATAAAATTATTTTTTCCAGCTAAATTTTCTAGTGTTCGGATAATACGAAGGTTAACTTTTGGGCTAAAAGAATTATACAAATTTATTCAAAAAGGGCATACAACGGTACTTTTTTTTCATATATCTTTGTGCAAGAAATCTACAATTCTTCTGAAAATTATGAAAGAAAAAATCTTAGCCTCGCTCAAAAACAGGTACAAAAATTTGGGTTTGAGTGAAAAGATTCTCGATGGAATTGCCGATATGTTGGCAAGCACTACTCTCGAAGAATCAGCGATTGAAACCGCCGTAGGTGGGGTCGAAACATTAGCCAAAAGTTTTCAGTCGGAAACCGACCGCATCAGAACGGAAGCCACCAAAGCCAAAGCCGACGCCTTGCGAAAAGAGGATGAAAACAAAAAGGGGGGCGCTACCGAACCCGACACATCAGACATGCCTGCGTGGGCAAAGGGGTTGATGGATGCCAACAGACAGTTGACTGAAAAGTTGACGGCGTTGGAGTCTGGAAAGACAACAGAAACACGCAAAAGCTTACTAGAAGAAACATTGAAAGATGCCCCAAGGGCTTTTAAGAACAAGGTTTTAAAAGACTTTGAAAGAATGAACTTTGGCACCGACGATGACTTCACGAATTACCTAACCGACACCCAAACAGACCTTTCGGCTGTAACCCAAGAGATTGCTAACGTTGGCCTTTTAGCACGCCCCGTACCGATAGCGGGCAGTGGAGGCAAAACCAAAGAACCTTCAAAGGCTGAGCTGGATAGTGTGATGGGGAATATTATGTGAATTAGTTGTGATTGAGTGAGTTGTGATTGAGTGATTTTTTTTATTTAACCGTGGTATGTGGCTCACAAAACACAATATTGGGATAAGCTAGGCGTGTAATATTACCCGCAGATTTTCGCTGATTTGAAACGCTGATTTTCGCTTCAACTGTGTTCTGTGCCACAGAAAACGGGTGAGTACCTCGGTTGAAGGTTGAAAAAATCACTCAATCACTAACTCACAACCCACTCAATCACAACTCACTAAATCACTAACTCACTCAATCACAACTGACTAACTAACTCAATCAATCACTAAATCACAATTAATTAAAATGGCAGGATACGCAAACCTTTCAAATCCTGATGAAAGCATTTTATCAGAGAAAGATTCAATCGTTATCATGAATAACCTTGAATCCATCAAAGGTGGCAAAACGCTTGATATTACGGGTTTTGGCCCTACAATCATCAAAGCGGGACATGTAATCATCCGTGAAACAGCCACGGGACTTTTCAAGCCCATGCCACTCGCCACCAACGACACCGTCTATGGATCATTGCCTTCGGGACATACCTATGCGGGCATTTTGGTAGCCACCATCAGAACCGCAAAACCCTTTGCAGGTATCATGATTCGCGGCACTGTTAATATAGTAGCCTCACCTTTTTCTTTAACCTCAATTTTGTCGGCAGTAAAAACAGCCTTGCCACAATTGATTTTCACAGCAGACGAATAAATGGAACAATCATTATTTATTGAATGGGTAAACAAATGGTTTCCCGGTATCACTACACGCGTGGTGCAAGAGTTGAACGACGCTAAAAATGAATTGACCTATTTACACAGAGCATTGCTGAGAAAACAGTTCTCTGCGACAGGTAAATGGGAGTCAATCAGTGTGGCGAACACTGCTATCATGGCCGACGTCGTGGCGATGGATAGCGAATTACCCTTGAAAAAGCGTGACTCAATCTCCAAAGCCAATGGCGACATCCCTAAGTTTGGCATGGAGCTGAAAATGAACGAACAACAACTGACTAACTTGGACGTAACCATCGCCCAAAATGCTACTGAAAGTCAGATTATCAGCGCCATCTTCAACGATACGCCCAAAGTAATTACGGGTATCTGGGAACGCAACGAGCAGGTATTTTTGCAGGGACTTTCAACGGGCGTAGCCTTGGTTGACAGCGACAACGTAGGGACGGGTATCAGAATAGACTACGGCTACAAGGCTGATAATAAGTTTGTTGCCTCGGTACTATGGTCGTCGGCATCGACAGCCAAGCCCATCGACGACATCGAAAATGTGTTTACAAAGGCAAGTCTGGATGGCAATGTGTTAGGTACTATTTACATGGACAAAACGGCCTTTAATAACATGACCAAGGCGACGTCGTTCAAGGAGATGTTTGCTTTCAATGCGGGCTTCTCGGGAGGGTCTATTCCTTCGCCATCCATCGAACAGGCACGTCAGGTGATTCTCTCACGCTTCGGGGTAAACCTACAGATTATCGACAGAGCGGTGCGTTACGAGAAAAACGGCGTGCAGACGACCTTCAAACCTTGGCAAGATGGCATGGTGGTATTTACACCAGCGGGACCAATTGGCTCGTTGTTTTACGCTAAATTGGCGGAACAAAATCACCCAACTGCGGGCGTGACGTATTCTGTGACGGATGATTTTATCTTGGTATCGAAGTTCAGAACCAACCGCCCATCGTTATCAGAATTTACGACTTCCCAAGCAAGAGTAATTCCTGTGATTTCAAATGTGGAGGGGATTTATACGCTGGATAGTAAGTCAGTTGGGTGATTTGTTAATTAGTTGTGATTGAGTGATTTAGTGAATGAGTGATTGTTTTTTACTTCCGTGGTCTCGCTACTCGACTTGGCGTCCCCGACTTGTTCTGAAAGGCAAGTCGAGTACAGATAAAGAGGATTTTAAATACTTTTTATCTGTACTTCGAGATGCCCTTTGGAACATCTCGAAGAGCAAAGTACCATGTAGCGGTAACCCTTGCGGTTACCGATGGGTAGAGGCTTTTCGACTTGGCTTGTAAGGTATCAAAACGTTGTTATCACCACCCCAAGAACGGTAACCGCCAGGGTTACTGCTACATAGTACTTGCTTCTCTACTTGTTCTAAAAGGCAAGTAGAGAAGCAATAGAAATGGTGTTCAGTGTGCCATGAACCACGGGATTGGTCTGAAAATACTCATGGCATGACTTCAAGTCATGCCATGAGTTACTCACTCAAAAAGCAAGATTAAACTTACTAAAAAAATCACTTACTCATGCAAAACTCACTAACTCACAACTAATCACTCATTCATTCAATCACTCAATAGAACAACTCACAACTCAAAACTCAAAACTAAAAATATGCCTTCCATCAAGCAAATCATTCAAGCAAGGATTTTGGAATTTGGGTTTACACTTTCTGAGATTACGCTGGACTCATACATCACCAAAACAAGCATAGATGGCAGTCGGGAATACAACACAGACAACGCTATCGATGCCGACAAGCTGATGTACGCCATTGTGCCCATGCTATTGTTAGTACCCAAGGTGTCGGAAGGACAGTACTCACGAGAATACGCCATTGCCAACATCAAAGCCTATTATCAATCGCTTTGCTTGGAGCTTGGTCTTCCCGATACGCTGAATCCAGTACCATCCATCACCGATAAATCAAACCAATGGTAGTATCAACGCAATATCCTTATAGCCTATACCAGTATCAGATACTGGCCTCGAGCCAAGATGCCACAGGCGATTTTGTCAGCAACGGAGCCGAATGGGTGTTGATGGCAAAATGCCGTGACGAAACCACATCCGCCCAACGAATGCCCACTGTTGATGACGGCATTGCGTATATGCCTGATGCGGTAGTGTATTGCGAGGTATCTTGCGAAGTGATAAACGTTGGGTCAAAAGTACAGGTAAGAAACCCCGACGGTAGCGTCAGGCTATCAGGAACTTGCCGAGGATTTTCAAAAGACACCTTTCATAGCAGACTATGGGTTTAATAAAAACATTCGACCTCTTCGGCATCCATAAAAGGCTTGAAAAAGTAAACAAGCAGTTTAGGGAAAAAGTAATCCAAAGCCTTGACGAAATAGGTGCCGAATGTGTGGATACCGCCCTAGAAAATGCAGACTATGACGACCCAATGGGAAACCGCCGTAGTTCAATAGGCTATGTGGTGCTGGATAATGGCGAGGAAGTCAATTCAGGAGGGTTCAAGCAAATAGAAGGCTCGTTAGGCATCAAGTATGGTTCGCAGAAAGGGAAAGATTTGGCAGAAGAACTGGCAGGTAACCATAGCGAAGGCTTTGTCCTTATCGTGGTGGCAGGCATGGAAAATGCTGCTGCGGAGGAAGCCAAGGGGAAAGATGTGTTGACCTCTTCAGAAGAATTGGCAAAAAAGGAAATACTGAAAGTACTTAATAAAGTTCAGCAAGAAATGAAAGAAGAGCCATGAAAACACAATTCGACCAAATCGCCACGCTTTACGCCATCCTGAACGATTCGAATCTAAAAACTGCCATCAGCGGAGGACTGTACAAATTACGCCGCCCCGTCAACAGTAGCCAAGAAGACGTAGTCATCAACAGCCTCAGCATCGGCGAAGGCAACTTACAACGGGGCATCGTCAACGTGAATATCCATGTGCCTGACCTCGTCGTGAAGGTCAATGGCGAAGTTCAGAACCAACCCAATATCAAGCGTTTAGGTGAATTAAGCAGCCTTGCATACGATATTTTAGCAGAAGTAAGCACCAGTACTTACTCGATTTTTATTCAATCATCCACGATTATCGAAGAGAGAGCCATCAATGCTCATTTTCAAAACATACGATTAATTTTCACTTTTTATAACACATAAAATGGCAACAGTAACCTACGGATTAAAAAGCATTAAATATGGCGACATCGCCAATGACGGCGGAACAGCAACAGCCTTTGTTTCAAAAGGATTGACCCTTTCAGACACCTTCAAGATTGAAACGGGCGACAACGAAGTACAGGAATTTATGTCGGAAGAAAACGACTATCCCGAGGAATCCATCATCACGATGGGCAAGAAGCAGTATAAATATACGGTCATGAATGCCGACGCAGACATTGCAGGATTTTTGTTAGGAGGCACGGTAGCCGCAGGCGTTTGGAGCTCACCCGATACTACTTCCAAAATTCAGAAATCTGTGCAGATTGAAACCAAAACAGGGCATATCATCACGATAAACCGTGCCTTAGTATCGGCAAAACGTGCGGGTGAATTCAGTAAAAAAGCCTTGGCAACCATCGAGGTTACGCTGACGGTAATGAAGCCACAAAAGGCAGGCGTATATGCCGAGACGTGGGAAGACCCATCATAATCAACAAGATTTGAGTAATGATAAAATTGTTAAAAAGCCTGTAATTTTTATGGGCTTTTTTTACAAAATTATCGCAAAAATCGCTATATTTGTATAAGTGTTATGCGTCACAATACTCCCCTGAAAAACGGCTTCGTTTTTAATTTTATTAATTCTTTATAGCTAATTTTATAGCTGAATCACATAAAAAGACATTAAGATAATAAAATGAAAAAGACTTTAATTATTGCCCTAAGCTTATTAATGAGTACTTACACCTTTTGCCAAACACCTAGTAGTTTTGATAGAGAAGAGGTAGTGGAAGTAAAAAATACGAAAGCCAAGCTGTATGCCAATGCCCAAACATGGATAGCCAAAACCTTTGGTGACTATAAGTCTGTGATTCAATTTGAAGATAAGGAACAGGGGAGGTTGATTATTAAGGGGTTGTCTGATTTGGGTATCAACTCTTATCCTGATTTTAAATATACGATTACTATTGACGTAAAAGAGAATAAATATAGGTATTCAATTAATGATATACAAATGGGTTTTGGCAATTATGAAGATAAGATTGCAAGTACTTATTCACCATTTGAAGAAGATATTAGTGGACTTAAAACCGTTAAATTAAAACTAGATAATATAACGGCATTATCAACTAGTAATATGTCTAAAAAAGAGTTAAAGAAACATGAAGAAGAAGTTAATAGTTTAAAAGGAACGTATGGAAGAGTTTCTTTTAGAATATCTAAAGTAAAAGAAATTCTGGATAGTATTTCTAACTCTTTAAAAACAGCCATGAAAAGTAATGATGATTTTTAAAGTTTAAAGATTTCTTCTTTTACGTATATTTATTAGCGTTATAATAATCAATTTATTTGTATTCCTAGCGAAGGACTTAGGTCCTACCGATTACCCATAAGTTTGTAAATTATTAATAATCAGATTCTTATCTCTAGCGAGGGACTTAAGTCCCTCGCTAGAGATAAGGGCTTCAACGCTTGGTTTTAAAGACTATTTATGTACATTTAAGCTAATTTGATCAATAATTACATTTCCATTTCAACGTTTTAAAAGATGTGGGTAATCAGTAGGACTTAGGTCCCTCGCTAATGATAAAGAGTGCTAGTTTAAATTTTATTAATTCTTTTTAGCTAATTTTATAGCTGAATCACATAGAAAGACATTAAGATAATAAAATGAAAAAGACTTTAATTATTGCGTTAAGCTTATTAATCAGTACTTACACCTTTTGCCAAACACCTAGTAGTTTTGATAGAGAAGAGGTAGTGGAAGTAAAAAATACGAAAGCCAAGCTGTATGCCAATGCCCAAACGTGGATAGCCAAAACCTTTGGCGACTATAAAGCTGTGATTCAATTTGAAGATAAGGAACAGGGGAGGTTGATTATTAAGGGGTTGTCTGATTTAGATTTGAGGTCTTATCCTAATTTTAATTATACTATTACGATTGACGTAAAGGAGAGTAAATATAGATACTCGATTAATGATATAAAAATGGGATTTGGTATTTCTGATAGTAGAATTGCAGACTCATATTTTCCACTTGAAAGAGATATTAAAGGGGTTAAAACAATTAAAGTAGGATTAGATAGTATACTTGCCTTGTCAACAAACAGTATGTCCAAAAAAGTATTAAAAAAGCATGAGGAAGAGGTAAATAGCTATAAACGAGCCTACCAGAGTTATTCTTTTAGAATCTCAAAAGTAAATGATATTCTGGATGATATTTCAAATTCTTTAAAAACAGCCATGAAAAGTAATGATGATTTTTAAAGTTTTTCTTTGACGTATATTTATTAGCGTTATAGTATTCGATTTGCTTTCATGAGTAGCGAGGGACTTAAGTCCCTCGCTATTGATAAACAGTGCTAGTTTAAATTTTATTAATTCTTTTTAGCTAATTTTATAGCTGAATCACATAAAAAGACATCAAGATAATAAAATGAAAAAGACTTTAATTATTGCGCTAAGCTTATTAATCAGTACTTACACCTTTTGCCAAACGCCTAGTAGTTTTGATAGAGAAGAGGTAGTGGAAGTAAAAAATACGAAAGCCAAGCTGTATGCCAATGCACAAACATGGCTAACAAAATACTATGGCGATTACAAACCTTTTGTAAAATTTGAAGATAAAGAACAAGGTAAGCTAGTTATAAATGGGATATCACTCCTTCTGATAGATTATCACCCCGATTATAAATATGTAGTAACTATTGATGTAAAGGAGAATAAATATAGATATTCAATTACTAATGTTGAGTTAGGGTTAGGACCTAATAAAACTGCTTATACATCTTATTACTATTTTGGTGCTAATAGCGAATTAACTAAATACAATTCCATTAAACAGCAAATTGATAGTTTATCAGCATCAACAACCACCAATTTATCTAAAAGAGAGTTGAAAAAGCATGAGGATTTATTAAATAAAGACAAAGAAAAATATAAGACGCAAGCTGAAATTGTGAATAGAATAAACTTTTCTCTGGATGAATTAATTAGCTTATTAAAAACAGCCATGAAAAGTAATGATGATTTTTAAAGTTTAGAGATTTCTTCGTTAACGTATATTTAATAGCGTTACAATAGTTGATTTACTTTTATCCCTAGCGAGGGACTTAAGTCCTACTGATTACCCATAAGTATATAAATAACTGATAATCAAGGTATTTATCCCTAGCGAGGGACTTAAGTCCTACTGATTACCCACATCTTTTAGATAAGATAAAAAAAATTAAGAACTTGTAGCATGGAAATGTTTTTAGGTATAGAAAAAAAATATCTGTTC
>NZ_JAYFUL010000062.1:0-29403 GCF_034928825.1 Arcicella aquatica
AAAGTAACAATGAGTTGTCGCATGAATTTGAGTTTTTTTGACAAAAATTAATCATTTTTACCCAAATTAAAAAGAACGAGTATTTTATGAAAGCTAATAAGTCCCTCGCTAGGGATAAGAAATCGATAGGACTTAAGTCACCCCCTAAATGGAAAGATTTTTAAAAGCCTATTGCTTACAAGAATAGTCCCTAAACCCTATCAATAACCAATAGTAAATTTACACAACGTTGTACCATAGCTGGCTATTACTGTGATAGTGCTAACTCGTTGCTGATCATCTAATGTATACGTGATTTTACTAGTAGCTTCCTTATATACAAACGACCTAGGAATTATCTTAGAAACAAAAACCGAATGAGTCTCTGGACCACTATATGTCAATTTTAAAAACTGTGTATTTTCAGTAAATTTATACAAAGGGTTTTCTATCGTAGTAAAGTCACTCATTGTATAATTACCTTCTATATTACTTTTGTATTGATACTTAGTCAACCTTCCAATATTATCATAAACAAATTTTTCAGACCACGACGAGTTTATGCTTGTGGTTGTATAATCATAACTTGCCAACTGTCCATTACTATTATAAATCCATTTCGTTCTACCTCCATCCGTAATTTCAGAACCATCTGTATTATATACATAATTATACGTTTGGCTACCGTCGGCATAATTGGCACCTTTATAGCTATACTTTTCGGTTTTGATTTGGTTTTTATCATTTCTGGTAAATTCATAGGTTTCTACAAAATCCTTATTATTAGAAGTATTTAAGGTGGTAATTGTATAAGAACTCAAAAGATTGCCTTTCCAAGTGTAGGCATAATACGTAGGGTTTTTACTACCAATTAACTCAACTTTTACAGTTTTCGGTAGCGACGAGCTTGTTGGTTGTGGTTCAATCTCATCAGATTTTTTAGAAGAGCATCCTCCTAAAACTAAAATAGCAAGCAATAGTGTGATTTTTTTGTAGTGTGGTAACATGATGGTAGATATGGGTGGTTAAAATTGATTGTGTAGTAAAAAATCTTGAGTAAGTAGCACGAGTTTTCAACTCGTGTGTTATTCTACGAGTTGGAAACTCGTGCTACTGCTTTAGGCTACTAACAAAAAAGCCTTCTGAACTACTCCAAAAGGCTTTTCTGTAGGTATATCAGAAACGATTATTTCTTATAAGTAACAGATTTAACCGCTTCGATAGTACGAGCAACGCTTGGAAGAATAGCTTCTAACAATGTTGGTGCGTACGGAAGTGGTAAGTCTAACGAGTTCACACGGATAACTGGAGCATCCATGAAATCAAATGCCCAACGCTGAACGTTATAAGCGATTTCTGATGATAATGCTGCAATTGGGTTAGCTTCTTCAACTACCACACAACGGTTTGTTTTCTTAACTGAATTAATGACAGTTTCGTAATCTATCGGTCTAACAGTTCTTAAATCGATAACCTCCGCATTGATGCCCATTTTAGTTAATTCAGCTACCGCTGGCATTACTACTCTAGAAAGCATTTTACCGAAAGTAACAATCGTTACGTCAGTACCTTCTTTTACAATATTTGCTTTACCGATTGGTGTAAGGTATTCGCCATCTGGCACAAGGCCTTTGTCGCCATACATCAATTCAGACTCCATGAAAATAACAGGGTCGTTATCACGGATAGAAGATTTCAATAAGCCTTTTGCATCAGCAGGGTTTGAAGGAACTACAACTTTTAAACCAGGAGTGTTGGCAAACCAGTTTTCAAAGTTTGAAGAGTGTTGCGATGATAACTGTCCAGCGTTTCCAGTAGGGCCACGAAAAACGATTGGGCAAGAGTATTGTCCACCCGACATTGACATCATTTTGGAAGCCGAGTTGATTACTTGGTCGATGGCTACCAACGAGAAGTTAAAAGTCATAAACTCAACTATTGGACGCAACCCATTAGCGGCCGCACCAACAGCGATACCTGCAAAACCTAATTCTGCGATAGGTGTGTCAATCACACGGTCTGGACCAAATTCATCCAACATTCCCTGTGATACTTTATAAGCACCATTGTATTCGGCTACTTCTTCGCCCATCAAAAACACCGACTGGTCTCTACGCATTTCTTCGTTTAATGCTTCACGAAGTGCCTCTCTGAATTGTATTTCTCTCATTGGTTATTTTTATCGTTGTGAGGTTGAGAATCGTTGAAACGATTCTGTCTTCAAAATCTGCGTAAAATTAGATAACAAACCTCAGACTGCCAACGGCGAAATGCCTAAATTATGACTTAAATTGTTTGAAATGATTTTTTTATCGTTTTAGTCCTACAATGTGAGTGATGAGTTTTGAGTTTTGAGTGATGAGTTTTTTGAGTGATGAGTTGAGAGTGATGAGTTTTGAGTTGTCCTTTGTGCTTTGTCCTTGCCTAAAATAGGTTGGGTTATGTTGAGTTTTATCAAAGCCTTGGGGATATACTTGGATGTTATTAAGACATGGTTGCGTTATTGCATAATTGTCATGCCTTTTGGATAAGAATGTGAGGCTGTAGTTGGATTTTGAGGTAATATGTTGTATTTTTATAGTGAGCTAAAAAGTTTATCGCTTATATATCTCATCTCCTGATGGGTGTTACCAGTATTGGTACGAGGGAGAATGGATTTTTTGGCTTTTTTATGTTTCGGGGTATAGCGTTACAATTGTTTCATATTTATCCTTTAATGCTTCATAAAAGCGAGCTTCTCCTTTCAATAACTTTCGTTGAACTGCCCAAATCATATAATCAATAATACTAAGTTCTGGCATATTGTCGCTTGGCACAATCATGCCAATAATTCAATAAGGCTGAAAACCTTCGGTACCAACTAACAAGCGTTTTTTTGAACCATAAAAATCAGGGTCGCCACTTTCATCTATAAAAATGTATTTCTTCGGTAATTTATTCATGGTAGATTAATAGGGTGTCAACTAAATAATGCTCGAAAAAAAAGTAGATTTAAGATGTAAAAATATGGGATAGCCCTAAAAGAAAATAACTCAGACGAAAATCATCTGAGTTATTTGATTAATAGTTCTACACCTATTGTCCAAAATTAGTATAATAGAAATTAAATAACAAAAGTTTATCTAATTTTTTTTAGTAATTCTGTAAAAAAAAATGCTTTAATGACAATAATATTTTGTACATGTAAAAAGTGTTAGATTTTTCGTCATTTACTTCTCCTTTAGGTCATCCCTGTGACGAGAATTAATTTATTTTACCATTACAATGATGTTCTTTTTTATAGCGTTGAAGGCTGATGTTGGTTATAAATTCCTGTTGGATTAATCCCAGAGGGGACATACATCGTGGACATACATCGTGGACGTATGCAATACGTCCCTAGTTTGTGGTATTAATCGTAGGGCTGAATTTCATTCGGCCATGTCGCAGAACAATAGGGGACGTACATCGTGGACATACATCGTGGACGTATGCAATACGTCCCTACTTTTTATCACCCTCGTTTTCTGGAAACCTCCACTACATTATAAATCTCATATACCTCAGAAAGGTGTAATTCAAGGTTAGGATACGTAGATTTATCCGTATTCAGCGACATACATATAATAATACCCTGTTCTACCCAATGATCAGTGATACGTTTTACCAGAATGCCCCCTTCGTGAATAATAACATAATCCTCCCATTTATGAAGGTAAAACTTATTCTTCCAGTATTTTTTATCGACACTCCTGCCCACTACCACATCCCCCGAACAGATAGAATCCCTAGAATTGTTGTCCATGCTATCGCCCCGCACCTGAAACGCCCTATAGATACCCCTATAATGTTTATCAACTATGATAGAATGCTTGGGTAACTCTTCTAAAAAGACAGAATCGCCCCAGCCCGTTAGGTATCCCGCATAAGCATAGTGTTCTACCAAGGGGATATTCATTTGAATTTTCCCATTGCCAATATCAACAAACTCGTTGCCAGATTTTGTTTTATATACATTCTCAGGTTCAAGCAGGCCCTCAAGATTACCAATGATTTCGGCTTCCTCTTTTTGAATATCCGTAAGCTTTTGTTTGGAGAGATGGATGAAAAAATCTTCCAATTTTTTATGATCATCCACCTTGGGTTTAGAGCCCCGTTGTTCCCAACCATTGATACGACCTCTGGGAATGCCTACTTTTTCGGCAAGCTCTTGTTGGGATAAACCAAACTGGATTCTTAATTCCTTGATGTTCACGAAATTATAATTTGTTTCAAAAATGTTTCAAAAATTTTCAATAATTTGTTTCAAAATATTAGATTTTTGAAACATTTATTCCTATATTTGTATTAATAATAAACAAAGTAACGAAAAAGTATTTAATAGAAACAAGTTTTGTTGAAGTTTTTTTAAGGGAGGTTTAGCAACAAACCTTCATGGAAGAGGCATGAACAAGCACTAAATCTTTTAATTAGCTATGATTTGTTTTTCTTTATCATTAATACGCCCAAAGGAATTTGTTTCCTCAATATTGCATTGCGTGCTACTTCACCTGTATCGACGACCGTCGATATATCATACGCGCCTTCTTCTCTTTCAATGGGAGGTCAAATGCCCCTTGGGGGCTTTATATTGATTAATTTTTTATAGTTACACCTATGGTCTATAAACGAATTGGTTCTTAGCCTTTTAATGAAAATCTTTTACACCTGTTGAATCACCTATACTCAATTTTAAAACCAGTAGTACACCTTTTTCTTATTATTGAATACCTGTTGGTTTGTGTTAGAAAATCTCTGACACAAACCAATTATTGCCTCATCTCTGGAACATAACGAGAGATGCGACCTTTTATGCCTATACCGACACTAAAATAGCCCCCTACGTATCTCTGGCGAGGAGATGTTGATTTTTCTCGCTGGAGGTACTAGGGGCAAAAGATATAAGTTTATGAAAAACCAATGTTCAGCACCTAACCTTTCTCTTAGCGGGTGACTTAAGTCCTACTGATTACCCGCACCTTTTAAAAAGTAGAAATGGAAATGTGGTTATTGATAAAATTGGTTTAAATGTACATAAATAGTCTTTAAAACCAAGCGTTGAAGCCCTCATCTCTAGCGAGGGACTTAAGTCCCTCGCTAGAGATAAGTATCTGATTATTAATAATTTACAAACTTATGGGTAATCAATAGGACTTAAGTCACCCGCTAAGAGTAAGGGAATTTGAATTTTTTAACCGTGGTTTGTGGTATACTGAACACGGTGTAAACAACCTCACCCCCAGCCCCTCTCCTTCAGAGAGGGGAGCTCTAAGTACCAAGGTCTGCTCCCCTTCTCTGAAGGAGAAGGGGCTGGGGGATGAGGTTGTTATACTTTGATTATCAATTAATTATATACTTGTGGGTAATCAGTAGGACTTAAGTCACCCGCTAAGAGTAAGGGATTTTTAATGATTCTTTTACACCGATATTAAAAGTAGTCCCCTATGTATCTCTGGCGAGGAGATGTTGATTTTTCTCGCTGGAGGTACTAGGGGCAAAATAAAAAACCTAACCACTAAATCACTCATTCATTCAATCACTCAATGACTAAAGTCTCGTATAATTTTAACCGTTAATTTTTAAACACCGTCCAAATGAACGTAATTTTAGAAGAATTAAGCCTTGATAACTTCAATACCTCAGGGAAAAATGCACACCTTTTTACTGATAAAACTACCTCCGATACCTGTATTATGTTGTCTGGGAAAGGTCGCTGTGCGTCGGACAGTGCATCTGGAGTATTGAGCGTGGCGGTGGAGGGTGGATTAGCAATGGATGGGCAAATGAATGTCCTTAAAGGTTATGACAATGAAAAACGTGAGGAGGATGACGCAACGTTGGGGAATCGTCAAAAAGAAAATGATGTTAAAGACGATGCCCTGCAACGTGCCAGAAATATAGCAGCAATAAAGCTCCAGTTGACAGAACAAGCATATCAATGTGCATTCTTGCAGGAACAGATTATCCAAAGGAATACAGAGCTAAAGAGGCTGCATAAAGCTTTGGGAGGAGAACAGCAAGCCTTAGTGAAGCTAGCCGACAGTCGGGTGAAATGGGGTGCTGAAAGTTTTGTTTGTCCCACCTGCAAGCGTGTGCATGAATCTACCAATGTTGAGGCGATGAAACAAAAGATGGTGAAGGTGTTTGAGAAAGATAAGACTGACAAAAGACGCATCATCAAAAAGAAAATGAAGGCATTGAAGTACGCTATCAAGCAGTTGGAGCAGGTGAATGCGGAGGATGCTCAACACTTGAGGATTTATAAAAGTAATAGGAGTATCCTAAGTGCTGCACTAAAAACCCTTGAGACGATTAAGGGGAATAGGCATTCGGATGTTGGATTTGGGTCGTCGGACATCGGCTTTCGGATGTCGGATTTTAGGTATTAGCTTTTGGGTTTGGGTCGTCAGATAATTAAATTACTAAAATCAAAGCCTAACTAACATCAGAAACCAGAAAGCTAACAACCATGACCAAACAAGCATTAATCGAAGCAATAGCTGCAAAAACACATCACGCTGAAGGACTAGTCTCGGAGATTATCGAGGCGTTCAAAAGCGAGGTAATGCAACAAGTATCGTCGGGCAACCAGATAACCATCAGAAGATTCGGAACATTCAAGTCGGTGACACGTAAAGCGAAGGTATTGAGGAAGATACAGTCGAAAGAAATAGTCGAAATACCCGAACGGACGATTGTGAAATTTGTGCCTTCCAAGGAATTTAAGGTAGAAGGCAGTCGCTCGTTTCAAGCGAGTGACGACTATTAAAAGGCTTCCAGCCGAAAAACAGATGAGAGAGTAGCTAATTAAATGAGGAGGGGAGTATTATCGTCCTTCAAACCTCACCCCCAACCCCTCTCCTTCAGAGAGGGGAGCTTTAAGCACCAAGGTCTGCTCCCCTTCTCTGAAGGAGAAGGGGTTGGGGGATGAGGTTATTATGTGTTGATTATCAAATACTTATAAAAATGGGATAATCACTAGGATTTAACCCACCAAAACATATTTTCTAACGGTTAGCTTTGTTGACAGCGAATCAGGGTAGTACATTATTAAATATTTCTTCAAACGTATATAAAACAACGTTGACAAATGAGTGGTTATGAATTAACAAAAAAATGGTATGAGTGGTGCGGGAACAATATTGAAATTGTCAAACCGCATCATCATGCTTTATATTTCTGGTGTGTTGAAAAATGCAATCGTCTAGGTTGGGCCGATTGTTATGCTTTGCCTAGCGACGAAGCCATGCACTATTTAGGAATGACCTCTTATAAAACGTACACAAAAACGCTAGAAGAATTGATTGGTTTTGGCTTCATAAACATGTGTCGGAAATCTACAAACCAGTACACTGCCAACATTATTGCTTTGGTAAAAAATGCCACAGCACTGCAGGAGCACTTACCACAGCACAACAGGAGCACCTACCACAGCACGACAGAAGCAACTACCACAGCACTGCAGGAGCAAAGCGAGTATAATAAAACTAATAAAAACTTAGAAACAGTAAAAACAACAACAACAATAACAACAACAAATGATGATGTTGTTGAAAATGAAGTACCTGATTTTGTAAAAGAAGAACAAAAAAAAATAAAAGAGGGGGTGGCGACGGCACCGCAGACGACCTTGGAGGAGATTGAGACCAATATGCGCAATGCTGCTTTGCTGAAAGAGTCGGCGAAAAGGAAAAATAATATCAATGAGGGGGATTATTACCAATTGTTGGAAAACTTTTTTATCGAAACCCGTGCCACCGATAAAAGAATTTCAAGTGAGTCGGACCATAAACGGCATTTTTTGAATTGGATTAGGATTCAATGTCAAAACCGAGGTAGGCATGGGCCGATGCCCCAAAAAGGGAAAATTCAACATAATTATGATTCAATCACGCAGGCGATTTTTGAGCTTAGCGAGGAGACGGGGTAGGTAAGTTGTCATCCTTCCTATTAGCTGGTGACTTAAGTTACCAGCTAATAGGAAAGCACTCTCTGTCAATAAGTTATATTAAGCCAAAGCACGATAATAATCCCGAAGGGATGAAATATTTATAGCATCAAAGATGCCAACCACGCACTAATTAGACTCCGTAGGAGTCGCACAGCTTAGAATGGTGTTTTTGTTTTTTCTGCGTTCTGGTCGTAGGTTTTCCTACGACCTAAAAGATGAAAGAGCGTCACGCTCTAAATCGTGTATATCATACCTCGTTAAGGATGAAGCTAATAGTCAATCCTTAATTACCTTCACAGGAATAAATATTTCTAAACTTTGAGCGTGACGCTCTTTTACATTTGGGAGTCGTAGGACATCCTACGACCAGAATACGGTTCTTTTTAAAGAAAATATTATTAAATCAAGCGATGAACACCATTCAACTAAGCCAAAAAATACTTCAAGCTGCTGCACCTACAGTGACCCTTGAGAAGCTAACTGAACGCCAGCACGAAATTGTGAAAGCAACCCACGGCACACGCATTGGGCAGATGACCAACGCGGAGGTTACTAAGTTAGCAGGCGAAGTTATTTTTACCGCCAAAATGAGACTAGGATATAGCCAGTCGCAAGGAGATGAATTGAAGGCTGAAATTAGATTGATCATAAATGATTTACGAGAGTATCAGGGACTTACACCAACTGAAATTCATTTGGCATTAAAGGCGGGACTCAATGGCGAGTTTTCGACTGATGGCAAGGTATTCTTTTCCTCCTCCAACTTTGTCCAGTGGCTTCGTAGGTGGATAGCTGATAAAAAACAGCCCGTCATGAAACAATATACTGCCCTTGAGCAAGCCAAAGAAAACGTGAAAATACCCCCTACGGAAGCCGAAGAAAAGGAACTGTGTAGGCAGGTAGCCCAACAATATGCCGACATCAAACGCACCCATCCCGACTTTGAAGTACAGGTAGCCTCCAGTCTCTACGACGACCTTGAGCGGTTTGGTATCTGGAAAATGGAAGTGAACGAGAAGAAAGAGTTGTTTCAAAAACTACAAAGGAAATATACAAACGCTACTCATCAAGAACTGGTGCTGATGGCTAAAAACATAGCCTATAATCGGTTTATAGCGGAGGTTGCAAAAGGGATATTGATGCGATGACTTGACAAATACTCATGGCATGACTTGAAGTCATGCCATGAGTTTACGCCAAATTTACACCCCTGAGCAATGAATATACCCATCAGCTATCCAAAAAGAATACTCAAATACTCATGGCATGACTTCAAGTCATGCCATGAGTTTACACCAAGTTTACACCCCTTCAACAATAAATATGCCCATCAGCTATCAATAAATATATACATAACCACATCATTTATAACACCACCATAACCCCCTCAAACACGATGAAAACACCTTATGAAATTAACTGTATTTGCGAACACCACTATGTGCGTTTTATGGAAAACGGTATGATTCAACACGAGAAATTCAAGGCACACGTCATAGAGCAGTGTCGTATCGTCTTGATAGACCCCAAGAAAAGTAAGGAAAGGCTTGCGACCGAAACCTTGGCACTTAACCAGAAAATAAAGGATACCGCCAGCAAGGTATTTGAAAGATGGATAGCAAACTACCACCAACGCAAGGGCCACCATGATTGGCGACTGTATAATCGGATGTTGAATCTGAAATAAGACGGGCTTCCTGCTTATTCTGAGAGTCAGCGGGTGAGCGGATAATCTCGAAGGGATACAATATTGATAGTGCCCAAGCGCCAGGTTTGCGTAATCCTTGGGCAGTGAATTAATTCACCGCCTAAAGATTACGCTAATTGGTTGTTAAAAAATAGCATGATGGTGTGCTAGTAATATCTTATTATGACAAAAAAATGTGCCTCTGTATTGATAGGCATTTCTTGTTTGATGGCTTCTGTCAGTATGGAATGATGTGCTAAATTCTCCCCAAAAAAGAATTGATATTGGGGTATTATAAGTTCGGATTGTCGAGCTGTTCGTTGCATAGCCTTGGTCGTTTGGTTGGGATAATCATAAAACCGAATAGTTAAGCAATTTAAAAGAACAAAGAATCTATCAAAGATAATAATGCTAACCAAAGATAAATGATGATTATCACAAAAGCAACTTTTGTGCAATAGAATTAGGTGTAAGTATAACAAAATCAGGTATTTATACCAGATTTTGTTAGGTATTTTGATGAAAAATATTGCCTAAAAGTATATCCCTGAAAAGGAATAATAGGGGATATACGCACAAGACAAATGTTTTAGCGTGATACTTTCAAAAATTTATTAAGCTATCACACAGGATAAGGAATAGTTATGTAAAATAATTGGCCGTTAAAGAAGTTACAGATTGTCGGTATTGCTAATAATGGGCAAGCACGAAGAGGTGCCATGTACAAGCCTTAAAATGTATATACCAAGTCCTAGTATAGGGCTTAAATGCTAACGGTTATTTATATCTTTTGAAATGTTGAAATGAAGATTTGATTATTGATAAGATGGGCTTAAATCGCCTTTCAAACCGAGCTTTGGTCGTCTCATGTCATAGCCATTTCTTATCCCTAGCGAGGGACTTAAGTCCTAATGATTACCCACAAGTATATAAATAACTAACAATCAATATCTTATCTCTAGCGAGGGACTTAAGTCCCTCGCTAGAGATAAGGGCTTCAACGCTTGGTTTTAAAGACTATTTATGTACATTTAAGCTAATTTAATCAATAATAACATTTCCATTTCAACTTTTTAAAAGATGTGGGTAATCAGTAGGACTTAAGTCCCTCGCTAGGGATAAGAAATGGATTATCAAGTACTTATGGATATGTGGCTAATTGGTAGGACTTAAGTCCCTCGCTAGAAATAAATATCTTGATTATCAGGTGTTTATGTAATTGTAGAAAATCAATAAAACTTAAGTCTCCCGTTACGAGTGCTACGGATTCTTAAGCTTATTTGCCAACATAATAGGGTCGAGCTCGATAAGCTGTAGCGACTTCACCATCTCTTTTGTTGAAGTTTTGTATATTTTAAAATGTGGGGTTTCGATATGTGCCTTGTATGCCTCCACGTTGGCATAAACTTCTAAAATAGTAATATGTGTAGGATTGTTTTTATCGGCTACGGCATTCAAACTCAAAACTCCCGATTCCACCCGTACAGAGGTTTCGATTTCGGTCTTTAGAATAGCCTTGTAGTTTTCTAATTGAGCGGAATCTACTTCAATTTTTGCCATACGTACCATAAGATTTTTATGTTGTGCCCATGCCCTTGTTGACGAAAATAGGACAATCAATATGCTAATAGCGAAGCAAGTTTTTATGATTTTCATAGTGCTTTATGATGATTTTGTTAAAGAGTTTTTGTTGTGATAAAGTCTTAGTTTTCGATGACTAGTCGTGATATTCAAACTAGAGATTTCGTATTATGATAGCCAGAGAGATTTTTTATATGTATCCATTTAGCATTGAAATTAAAAACTTCAGCCCCTGATTTATCTATATATTTTACCTGTTTGATATTGTCTTCAATTTCCTCAATCAACAATTGACCGTTGTGAAAATTTTTGTTAGAAATAGATATTTGGTGAATATGTACTTCTATAAACAGCATTACAATTTGGATGGTATTTTTAGCCGTTTATGGTGTTTTTCACCAAAAACGGCTAAAGGTAGGAGAGTTTATAGAATGTTAATCCTTTATGTTAAAACCCATTCTGTTGGGCATTGATAATCTGACATTTTATTAACGGGCAATCTTCCTTTATTAGCTTTTACTGTTGTAATAAAATTATTGCATCTTTCTTCATCAAAATTTCCATTTTGCAATGCATAACATAAAAAATGCATCGTTGTTAAATACACCATATCATGACGTTCGCAGTATGACTTTATATCTCTGAGATTATTACTGGCAATAATATTTTTGCTATGTTTTGCTACAGCCAAACAGGCACTTTCTCCATCACCATAGAACATCTGTTTCTTAATCCATAAGTATTCTTTGAGAATAATATGGTCTTTTTCTGGAAAATCCATGGGATGTAAGAGCCTTAAATTGATTAAATTATCCACTTCTTTTTTCCTGTTCGGAAAGCGTTCCAATTCTTTCATTACTTTATCAAGAATGAAAATTTTTAATGGAAATATTTTAGGTAAGTGTAGTATTTCTCCAGCTTGAATAAAATGTGAAACTACATCGGCATCTATCAAAATGATTTTTCTGATTTACTCATTTTATTCAAATTTTACTCCTAAATCTAACATCAATTCGTAGTAATGGCTTTCCGAAATTTTTTCAGAATCGTATAATTCTTTTGCTACAAGACCATAGTCCCCTAAATATCTATTTTCATTTCCTTTTTCATAAAGTTTAGTATCAAAACCATACATTGTTGCATCTTTTCTGGGATTAGCTTTAAGCTCATTTGCATAGTCTTTAGTAATCATCCCCATTTCTTGTAACCTGAAAACCAAAGCACTTCTAGAGCATGAGAAGTACTGTTCTATTTTTAGAATAGTTTCGATACTGATGCCATCTTTTACATCAATTTCATCCCAGCCTACTAAGTTAATTATGCCATCATGTGGCATAAGTAAATATGCAGCAAAAATATCAGCATTGTACTCTTCTTTATCTTTCATTAAAAAAGTGCCTGTATTGCAGGTAGCAAAGCTGAAATTTTCTTGAATAAATAAATGATATAATTCATGACAGATTGTAAAATTCTGTCGCCCAAGAGTCTGATTACTATTTACTAACATAAAACGATTTATGTCAGCTTCTTGGCTTACTTTTATGGCCATACCCGAGAAATCCGAACTCATAGGCTTAAAGAGCGTAACAACGCCCAAACTTTGAAGCAAACTTTCTAAATGAATACTTTCACGCCCATTCAGACCATTTGTTTGGCGAAAGTCTAAAGCTTTTTTTTCAATCAGTTTATTTTTCATTTTTACATAAAAAATGAGGCTGTCCGAAAAGTTTTTACAGCCAAATATTATTCTGTGAAAGACCGAGCGTCGGTCGCCTCATCCCCAACCCCTTCTCCTTCAGAGAAGGGGCTTTTTGAGCCCAAAAGTTCCCCTCTCTGAAGGAGAGGGGTTAGGGGTGAGGTTTCAAACCAAAGAATATTTGGCAATGGTTTTCTTTTTGGACAGCCTCATGATTTTCTAACACATTTTTTTAGAGACTTCTTTCATTTTAAGATAGTTTCTTACTACTTTTCTAAATGCTGCAATACCATTCATATTGTCGGCATTTAATTCGTCAGCTCTGAAGGCGAAAGCAACTATACTTTGTTGGATACTTGGGTTTTCGTCCAACAAATCATAAGCATCAATTCCAAAAAAATCTGCTAATTTTTCGAGATGTTCAAGCGGGATATTCCGCTCTCCTGTTTCGTAATAACTTACCATAGGTCGCGCAATGCCCAAATAGTTAGCAATATTTTCTTGTGATAATCCGTGTCTTTGACGTAGCGCCAATAAATTGTTAGCAACGTGTACTTTGGATTGCATAATGATAGGAGGTTGGTATAAGTTTGTTATTGGCTTTAAATTTAATCGTAGGAATGTTGTTACAAAATTACTACAATTAGTTATAGTACAACAAATTTGTAACAAAATTTGTTACATAAATATATGATATTTTTGATAAAACACCAAATGTGTAAGCAAGAATCTCCTTATAATTATTTATTAAAAAGTGCTTGTTTTTCGGCTGGAAGCCTTGTAATAGTCGTCACTTGTTAGAAACGAGCTACTGCGTGTAGCAGTCAGTAAGCAAATGTTATCACTAACTCACAACTCACTCAATCACTAACTCACAACTCAATCAATCACTCATTCACTAAATCACTCAATCACAAATAGTCGGCAAACAACTTGCAAAATCGATTATAACGCTTACATTTGTATTCAACTTTGTTGAATGATGGTAAACAGTATAAAACAAAGTGTTCAATATTGAATATATGGCGACAGATGAACCCCAAAATATTAATATCGGAGACCGCATTCGGATATTAAGAACTAACCAAAAAAGAACCTTGCAGGAGGTAGCGGATGGAAGCGAATTGTCTAAAAGTATGATCTCGAAAATTGAGAACAACAAAACGATTCCTTCTGTGGCTGCACTCATCAAAATTGCCAATACGTTGGGGACTAATATTTCTAGTCTGCTAGAAACGGAGGCGTTTTTGAATGCCATCCTCACGACCAAACAAAAGGCGGAGGACAACCTCAGACAAACCGAAAAGGGCTATTTCTTTTATCCCTTCGGACAGGAATATCACCAGAAGAAAATGCAACCAATGCTGTTTGTGGCTAGAAAAGGGGAGGTAAAACCGCACCTATTGCACCACGAGGGCGAGGAGTTTATTTATATCATCAGTGGCGAAATGAAGATGACGGTAGGCGAAATCGACTATCACCTCAAAACAGGGGATAGCCTATATTTCAACTGTCTGCAAAAACATGGCATTATGCCTATTTCAGAGGAGGTACATTATTTGGATATATTCGTATAGATAGTTGCGTTAGTTTATTGGCATTTTTAAGAAGATAATTACCAACATCTCTTATTCCTAGCGAGGGACTTAAGTCCCTCGCTAGGAATATAGGGACAGATAAATCATTTTTCAGCATAACAATACATCAACCATATCATTAAAATATTAACAATTTTAAATCAATAACTATGCTCTTAAGAAAAACATCATTGTTGCTATTGTTGGCAGCCCAGTCTGTGGGGATGTGTGTATAATTACCAACATCTCTTATCCCTAGCGAGGGACTTAAGTCCCTCGCTAGGAATATAGGGACAGATAAATCATTTTTCAGCATAACAATACATAAACCATATCATTAAAATATTAACAATTTTAAATCAATAACTATGCTCTTAAGAAAAACATCATTATTGCTATTGTTGGCAGCCCAGTCGGTGGGAATGTCTGTATAATCACCAACATCTCTTATTCCTAGCGAGGGACTTAAGTCCCTCGCTAGGGATATAGGGACAGGTAAATCGTTTTTCAGCATAACAATACATCAACCATATCATTAAAATATTAACAATTTTAAATCAATAACTATGCTCTTAAGAAAAACATCATTATTGTTATTGTTGGCAGCCCAATCTGTGGGGATGTCTGTCCCAGCCTTTGCTCAGGAACAGGCCCCTGTGGCTATTCAGGTGGATTTAGCCAAGACCAAAGCGCCCATGAAACCCATTTGGGCTTGGTTTGGCTATGACGAACCCAACTATACTTATATGAAAGACGGCAAGAAATTGCTGACTGAAATCTCGCAACTTAGTAAAATACCAGTCTATGTCAGGGTACACAGCTTGCTCGTAACAGGCGACGGCACGGCAGCCTTGAAGTGGGGTTCTACCAATGCTTACACAGAAGATGCCAACGGAAATCCTGTGTACGACTGGACGATTGTCGATAAAATCTTTGATACTTTCATCGAGCGTGGCATGAAACCCATCGCCCAGATTGGCTTTATGCCCGAGGCATTGTCGAGCCACCCAACGCCCTATCGTCACCACTGGAAGCCGGGGGATAATTATAACGACATCTATACGGGCTGGGCATATCCGCCAAAAGACTATAACAAATGGGCTGAATTGGTGTATCAATGGGTAAAACATTCGGTAGCTAAATATGGTCAGAAAGAGGTAGAAAGCTGGTATTGGGAGCTTTGGAACGAACCCAACATTGGCTATTGGAAAGGCACAACCGAAGAATATATCAAGCTGTACGACTATTCGGCTGATGCTGTAAAACGTGCTTTGCCATCGGCTAAAATCGGTGGGCCAGAAGTAACGGGGCCAGGGTGGGACAAGTCGGCGACCTTCTTAAAGACCTTCCTCGACCACGTAACCAAAGGTAAAAACTACGTGACAGGCAAAACGGGTTCGCCCTTGGATTTCATAACTTATCATGCCAAAGGCGGACCGAAAGTAGTGGACGGTCATGTACAAATGAACATGGGTACGCAATTGCGAGACCTTGACAAAGGCTTTGAAATTGTGGCGTCGTATCCAAGCTTGAAAAAACTCCCAATCATCATTGGCGAGTCTGACCCAGAGGGCTGTGCAGCTTGTTCTGAAGACCTAAACCCACAAAATGCCTACCGTAATAGTACGATGTATTCTAGTTATACGGCGGCATCATTTGCCAGAAAATACGAATTGGCGGAGGCCAGAGGCGTAAACCTTTTGGGGGCTGTAACATGGGCATTCGAGTTTGAAGACCAAGCATGGTTCCGTGGTTTCCGTGATTTAGCGACCAACGGCGTGGATAAACCCGTGCTGAATGTGTTCCGTATGTTTGGCATGATGGAAGGCAATAGGGTAGAGGTTACGCAAAATTTGGCTTATGATTTCAAAAAAGTACGTGACGAAAGTGTGCGTGGCGAGGCAGATATCAATGCGTTGGCATCAAAAAGTACAAACTCAGCAGGCGTGATGGTCTGGAATTATCATGACGACAATGTTCCAATGGCAGATGCTAGGGTTGAGGTGACGGTAAAAGGTTTGCCAGCCCTAAAGGTACAGCTATTTCACTATCGTATTGACAAGGAAAACAGCAATGCGTATGAAGTTTGGAAAAGCATGGGGTCGCCAAAACAGCCTACAGCCGAGCAAATCAAGGTATTAGAAAAAGCAGGGCAATTGCAATTGCTAACCTCGCCAGAATGGATTAATACTAAAAACGGACAAGCCCTCATCAAAATGAAATTGCCTAGACAGGGCGTATCATTTTTGAGCTTTAGGTGGTAAGAATAAATGCTTGTAGCACGAGTTTTCAACTCGTGCATGATTTCACGAGTTGAAAACTCGTGCTACAAAGGTTATCGTTATTAGTTCGTAGGATAATGTACGACCAAAGGCGTTGTAGCACGAGTTTCCAACTCGTGCATGATTTCACGAGTTGGAAACTCGTGCTACAAAAGTTATCGTTATCAGTTCGTAGGAGAATCTACGAACACGGATTAGATAGCAAACCACCCACCTATTTTATCAACAAACAGTTCTTCATTAAATCCATCGCATATTTTATATACCCCGTTTCTACAGTCTTCTTGCCATTGATGATGGCATAGAAAGTATTCACCTGAGATGCTTGCAGGGATAAATGCTTCATCATCGAATCGCGGAACCGCCCAGACCTGAATTTTGCATTACGACCCCGTTGGAGGGTCTTCCATTGTGCAGTAAGCATGGCGGGTACAAAATCTTTGTCTTCCATCAGTTAAATATTAGTATCGAAAACAAAATTAAGGAAGAGTTTTTGAATTATTGGTGTGGGGTACGGATTATGGTGTTTGTGAAAATCCCGAAGGGAGTAAAGGATGATAGAAAATGAAGAATGATAATATGACCCAAACCCCGCAGGGGTGATAGATAGAGATAGCTTTGTCTCACCCCCTGCGGGGTTAAATGTTTCCTGATTTTATCTTGTGCTATAATCCTTTCATCCTTTATTTGGATTGATATAAATCTTTGCTGGTGGTTTATAAAACCACTATTATCAGAGTGCAGTGTCTTAGATGCGAACTAGCAGTGGGGTAATTAATAAAGATTCAGTATCTTGGCGTTTGTTTAAATACTACCAATGGTACGAATAATATCAACAAGCATCTCGACCATTGATGGGCATTTCAGTAAAATAAAAAATATCTTCGAAAGAAGAGGGTATAAGTTTTTTGAAAATCAAGTTTTGATACTTTCTTACTTAAAACATTAAAAAAAAATGAGCATACTAGTGATTGAATATTTGGGCGGAGACTCAGATGATACAAAGAAGTTTTGCTTCGGACCCAGTAATAGTTTAGTCGCTTTTTATCAGGAGGAGCAATAAGTGTTTACGACAAAAAAACAAGTTCAACGATTGAAACGCCAATTACAAGTATTTTAACTCAGGAAGAGTGTGCCTATGTATTGCCAGTTGATAAATCGGAATATGAGGATTTTGAAGATGAAGAATCTAACAATTTACGGGATAATGAAGACAAAAATCCGCAGCAATTGCAAACAATTTTTATGAAGATTGAAGCCTTTTATACAGATAAACTCTATCGCTTTAATGAAGAAATTCCACTTGTTTGGAAAGAAGATAATATCAAAAATACACTGTGGGATTACCGTTTTATTTGCGATATCATCACCTGTTTGGACGTGATTAAAACTATAAGCAGTGAAATTAAATATTATTGCGGGGAAGATTTGTAATAGTCTTCTTCAGCAACGTGACTCGTGGTTTATAAAACCAAGATTATGGTAGTCCAGCATCTTAGCTGCGGACTAGTGAAGCAATTAACACTTAGTTTTATGCACAATATTTTCGCCAGTATTCTCAAGAGAGGATTTTATGCATCCCTCAAAAATAACTACATTGAAAAAACCCCTGAACAACACTTTCAGGCAGTAAAAAAAAGTATTGCTTTATGTGTTTCTTTTTGTTTGATTTTTATGCCAGTAGGTGGGCTTATTATGCTGATAATCAAATTAAACGGAGGTGAAGTTAAGCCATCTAGCCCATTTGTTATTCTGATAGCCGTAGCTTCAATTTATATAATTGATAAAAGTGTGAAGAAGTATTTAGACACCTTTTCTCTATCGGATATTGAAGAAAAAGACCCTTCTAAACATAAAACACTAGGTGGACAGTACATTTGGATTGTATTAGGTATCATAACGCTTATGGTTTTCTGTATGTTTTTGATTAGGATTACCTATTTGGGATGAGATTAACACACTATTCGTTTTGTTCCGTAAGGGCAAATCGAATCAATGATAAAAACGTTCTCAGAACGTTCACACAATTATCTGTTTGGATTAAAATCCTTTTTTATCAAAACTTCCACTTACCTTTCAGAACAAGTGGAAGAGCGTTGTACTGGATGGAAATATCACAACACAAACTAATCCCGAAGGGATGAAATATTGATAGTATTCAAACAGCACATACTCCTATATCATTCGACTCCGTAGGAGTCGTAAAGAATAGTATATGCTTCTTCTTTTTTCTATAAACATTTTATCCCTTCGGGATTGATTTGTTTGGCATTGATATTAATCTTTGCTTGTGGTTTATAAAACCACGGTTACTAGGGTCCAGCATCTTAGATGCCGACTAGCGAGCGCGGACTAATGGGGAGTGCCTAGGATGTGGGGTTTAGGCTAGGCATGTTGGAGGTAAAAAAATAGTTGTTGCTTTACCTGGAAACTTTACTCCATAAAGTGTCCCAAATAAATCATTTACTTTTTTTACAACAATTACACCTGTAGTACCAATTGGAACACCATCTAAAGGACAAGTCAATCTTACTGAATTTCCGACGTTCATTATATTATTGTTTAATAAGTAACTGTTTATGTAATTTAATTGTATTCTGAATATTATGAATAGCGTTAAAGTATTTAGTTGAGTCAGCCTTTGTTTTTATAGCTTGGCTATTTGATAAAATATTTTCTTCATCAATTATAGATTGCATAACTGCAATTTTAGCTGCTTTTGTTTTCAATACATATTTGTCCAAATCATATTGTACTTGATATGATTGTTTAAAATAATTGTTGGTAGTATCATTGGGTGTAGATGATAATGAAAAACCTACACCATAAGCTTTGCTTAATGATTGAATAGCAATATTAGTAACTGAGAAAATAGCCTTTGTTGCCTGAGAAGCATCGTTTCGGACTCCTTTTATCGAATAACTTCCTTCATCATTCATCAAAATAGCTATATCTGCATTTCCTATTAAGGTAGTAGCTTTGGCTTTATTAGTACTTGCTTTCCAATATTCACTTGGAGCATTAGCAATTACAGAAGCCAGAGGGTCGTCATATATATCTGAAAACCTGTTAATTGTTTTAGCTAAAATTGCGTCAGTATTTTCTTTGACTTGATTTTCATCTTTTGTATCTTTAGTAAGATTTCTTAACTCATTTATACTATTTTGGACTTCATTTTTTAGATCAATAATTGCTTTTTTTATATCGTTATAGGCAATGAAGGCTTTAGTTAAATTAGTATAGTTATTTACTTTTTCGGAATAAATAGCTTGTTTTGAAGGATCATGAGGGTACAATAAATCGATAAAGTTGTTATGATACTTGATAATTATATCTATTCGTTTATCTACATTACTATTGAAAGTTGAGTCTAAAGAATTCTTTGTTACTTGTGGAAATTGTTGAGAATCAAGTTTACTAATCGTTTCTGAGAATTGTTTTTTTAAGTCTATTCCTAACTGCTTATATTGCTCTTCGCTTGAATTTCCATTATTTGCAAAACGAATAAGCTGATTCTTAATGACTTCTGGTTCATTTAAGTAATCTGATTTTAATACAGATACTTGTACTTTTAAATGCGACCAACATCCTGAAGCTCCTAAAAGCAACATAATGAGAAAGAAGTAATGTGTTTTTTTCATTTTATTTAGCGTTAAATTCTTTATAAGTAGCCAGCCATTCTTTAGCTTTTTTGATAGTATCAAATTTTGTTTTATTCCCTAAGTCGTAAGAAAGAGCATTTAAAAAAGCCAATAATTCACTGGATACACTCGACAAATCTTTGTCTTCAATGTTCTTGATAAATGAATCATCAAAAACAAGTTTGTTTTGAAATTGCATATAGTCTTGTTGTTGACTTAAATCATAAATCTGCTTAAAATTATCTTTATTTGCTATGCTTATAATGGAGTTAATAGTTTCTTTGGTTTGGCTAAGCGATGTAATTTGATTAGCAATATCTTCAGCATTGGTTGAGAGTAAAAAAACTAATTTTTCATTTTCATTATTTCCAGATAAAGGGACAATTTTGGTACTGTCTTTGAATTTCCCATTTTTAGGTTGAGTAAACTCATTAAAATAAACTTTTAGACCCTCCTCATCAAAGAAACCCGAATAGAATCTGGTCTTTGATAAAAAAGCTGTAGAGCCTTTTACTTCTACCATGTAATAATTATTACTTGAAATCCCACCTGAGTTATTTTTAAAATAATGCTTCTGTCTAATTAAGGTACAACTAGATAGTAGTGGAAGAATCAAAAAAAACAGTATGTTCTTGCTATATTTCATTTTATATTACTATTAAGAAGTTTAAAATGTGATATTATTAAGTACTTAAAACGTTATCTGATTTCAGTTAAAATATTGGATATTAAAACAGTCTTATCTTCGAGTTTTGATATGTTATGTTCATTGTTTTGTATTAAATATAATATAGGTAGTCTTTTTATAACATATTGATAATCATCTTTATATTCGTGAATTTTGGTTATACATGGTGTTGATATTATAAATAATTAATTAATGGTTTGAAGTAAATAAGTTTAAGATTTAATATCAAAAAATTATTCACTTTTTTGACGTTAAATTTATTATATGGTAAACGACGGAAATAACATTAGGGTAAATGGCAAAAATGATTAAATAATATGTGTTGTTTTTAATAAATTGTTACTCGCGGGTTTATAGCACCAAGTTATGCCCCCACTTGGCATAGTGTATTTCACTACGTCACTGTGTGTTGCAATGTTACATAGCAAAAGTGTAGCACATTTTAAGTTTTTTCAAGTTGAGTACTGAGTGCCCCTCCTGCTAGTCCGCATCCAAGTTGCTGTCCTCTAGTAAAAAGGACGTATGCAATACGTCCCTACCGTGCCCCCCGCAGTTGTTTCTAACTAGTGACGACTATTAGAAGGCTTCCAGCCTAAAAAACGGATACTCATGCCATGCGTATCAACAACATCAGGCTGATACCAAAAGACCAACTGCCGACGCCCCCATTCCTATACTATATGTTTAATATTTCAGCACTTAATATAAATTTTGCTCATTAAAATACAAAAAATAGATATTTATACCTACTTGTTCCTTCATAAATCAGGTATTTATATGCTGTTTTGGTGAATATAATGATAGTAAGTTTGTATGGTAATATTACAAGGGGAGTTCAGCAACCCCTTTATCAAACGAGGTACCTAGACAAACCTTATGACTAGAAAAATAACTATCAAAAACAACACAATCTCATGAGCCAACAACCATCACTTTCAGATGCAACAGCAGGTCTTTACAACAGCATCTGCGATTCATTGCACTTAAGCAATAAACAATTTCAAATGATTCAGGGAGTTTTGCCTATACAAACTACTCCACAAGGAGTTTATAATTTTGTAGATGGCATCCCGCCTGAATCTGTCGCAACGTTGTACACCAGCAACCCTCTTAATGGACTGAATGGTAACATGCAGATAGTAATCGACGGTGCCAACCCTAGCTTTTTGAGCAGACTTGCTGAAAATAATTATTTCAACCCTAAATATTGGGTAGATGGCAATATCTCTGTTGACCCTATCTATGCGCCTACCTTTGCTGATTTGTATAATCAGGTAAATTCGGGGTCTTCGGCAACTATTACTTTTGATTCTGCCACGGCGAATACCGATATCAGCTCGTCGTGGGCTAAAAGTACTAGCTCGGCAGGTGTTGGTTTCTGGGGAACATCGTCGAGTTCTGTTTCTTCAGATTTAAACGTGAAAGCATCGTCTTCGAGAATTACTGTGACGATTACCCTTAATAAATATGCCTATTTGCAAGTACGTGCAGGTGGCTGGTTTACTCAAGGTTTCTTTACTGATCAATACAAAAATCCAACCAAATGGAAGAATGGACAGGATGCTTGGGAAAAAGTATTCGGTACTAAAGGGTCTTGCCAAAATGTTTCGAATCAGGTATTGTTAGTAAATGGTTATACCGTTACGACGACCACGTATGCTTCTTATTCTCAAAGCGAATTCCAACAGATTCAAAAAAGTAGTCAGACCAACGTATGGCCGTTCTATACGTCGTCATCTAATTCAATCACTACACAGAGTCATTCGTACAACTCAGACCAATCTATTACTACTACTATCGGTTGTAATCCGGGTAGCCTACAGGTATTCGGTATGGGTGTTATTCCTACCAGCCTTGCGATGGGTGGTGTTAGTAACTCAAGATTAATTTAAGTAGAAAAAGAGGCCAGTTTAAAGACACATTTACATCAATAAAAACTTCCTGCATCAGTGGCGGCTGATGCAGGTAAGCTAAACTAGGGGTGTAATAGTCCTTAAACTTGCCTCTTTATTTTATCAACCAAATGGGAGCATAGCATTGCTGTATTTCACAATTAATCTAAGCAGATGATGAAAAATGAATATGAAAAATTGATATTTGATGGCATTGCGTCGGGGCTTTCGCTGGATTTTGCCAACCTGAGGCTGTTTCCAGTGGTGTCAGTCCTCCCCGATGAGAATGCTGACTTGTTTACATTGCTTGATATTGTTCCTGGTAGTGGCTTAATTTTTAAAACGAATGATGTTCCGAATTTTAGTGCGATATACTGGGAATTGCTGGAAGCTCAAATGCCATCATTGATGAACAATTTGGCCATTACCAATTACAAGAAAAAGCAATATTGGATAGACGGCCCCTCGGCTAAGGAGGTACCTATTTATACGCCAAGCAGTAGCGATGTTAAGAATTCGATAGCTAGAGGTTCGTCAGTTGACATCACCATCGACTCTTCTAACTATCCTCCACTGGATGTTTCCCTTTTCCCTTCCTACCCAAGTATCGTATTAAACCATACGTTCCTCAGCTTTAACAGAGTTGCCAATGGTGAGCGGTTTATCCTCAAACTACATTTTGATAAGACAGTCAACTTGCCCATAAGGGCTGCGGGGTGGTTCTCAAGTGGTGCTTTTAACTCCGCTTATCACAACCAAGATGCATGGGTTGCGGGGGGCGACAATGTTACGTGGGACGCTCTGTTTGGAAAAAATGGTATCCTAAAATATATTAATACTGGCTTGTTAGTAGCGATGGGTATCACTATTGAGCTACAGGTGTTTGGGAATTATGATGAAAACGTGGTGAAAGCCTTGCAAAATAACCCTGATTTGACGGTCTGGCCTTTTTACTTAAATTCTGAATACCTCACCCAAACCGTAGAGCGCTGTGATGAAGAAAGCGTAAAGATTACGATAAGTACTGACCAAAACGAAATCTTTATGTTGGGGATGCAAGTAGCAAGTGTAAGTGGGCTGATGAATTGAGTCCCGCAGTTGCTCGCTTTCCAACGAGTGACGACTATTATAAGGCTTCTAGCCTAAAAACAAATGCGAAATGCTTAATTCACACAGTAGGGACGTATTGCATACGTCCTTTTTTACGTCCCTACCGTGCCCCCCGAAGTCACTCGTTTCCAACAAGTGACGACAGGCTTCCAGCCTAAAAAACTACGTGGAGTCAAAATCCGAAGACCAATATCCGAAGACCGAAATCCGAAACACGACATCCAACCCTCATAATTTCATCATTTAATACCATTTTTAGGCATTAAAATAGTAAAACCAGATATAAATACCTGCTTTTTGCCAACATAAAACAGATATTTATACCCTGTTTTATTGAGCCCAACTATGATACATTTGTATCAGTAATATTACAAGGGAAATTCAGCACTGATAAACAAATAGATGGTGTCATCATCTAGCTGTTACGATACTACTCACTTGTAAACCTGTGGAGTCCAGAAGCCACTTTAATAAACGGGGCGTTACGGAAAAGCCAAACGAGTACGAAAAAAAAACCTTAAACTTTTTTAACTATGGAAAATACCCTACAAACACAAGAAGACGTTGCTGAGACCAATCTAACCACGAGTGGGTTTCAATTTAGAACGCCTGCTGACATTCAAGATTTTTCAGATAATCCAGCGAAACAGGAAGCGATGAATCAGTTGTGGAGTGCCAACCTCGATGGTTTTACACAGCAAGGAATGTTGAGCAACCCTTGGAATACAATCAATACGCCATCTACGACCAACTATTATAATCCTGTTCAGAATAACCCAAGCAGTGATACTGCTTCTGTACAGTGGAGTGCATTTCCGGGCAGATTAGCCTATAATTACCCAACGGCTACGCAAGCAAGCTTAAATCAAATGGCAGATACGGGCGTGATGCCTGCGCCGATTTCGGATAATCCATGTGGTGATACTGGAAATTCCGTTCCGTATTTCCCTTATGGCCCCAGAGGTTGGCAAGATGAATATTGCGAATGGGCAGTTACTAGAAACGCCGCTGGAAAAATTACTAGAATAGACTTTACCTGCGAAAACCCTGAATATTGGAATAGCTTGTGGCTGATAGACCCTAATAAAGTTTTGGCATTGTATCAAAGTATCTTAGGTAAACCACAAATCACTTTAGCAGACCTAAGCGTGCCTAATATCACTGACCCCATCACCCAAGGGCCTGTTTATAACCCCCTTAATATATGGAATAGTGGGCCCGTTTCAAGTGCTACACAAGGCGGAGCCATCCACCTTACCAGTACGCCCAATACTTTGCAAACAGAAATAGGACTTGCTACGGCTGCAACCGTTCAACGGATTAATGCTGATGGTAGCACCTCTTGGCCATCAAGCCAATATAATGCCCTCCTTTGCGATGCCCAGTATGGACAAAAACATAGAAACAGCGACCCCAACATTGGCGGTACTGTGAACAGTTTTGTAACATTAGGCAATGTAGTAACCTTAGCAGACCCTCCGGGGTTATACATCCAGATGCCTAATTTTGCTGGCAATAATTATGAAGCTCCCAACGGCGACGACCCTGCTGCTTTTTGGACGATTGTAAGAGGTTCAGAAACACTTGATAGTCAGGATGGTACACAATTGCCCGGTAATTTTATCTTGCATGCCGTGTATGAAGTGCCTGCCAATAAGGGCTATACCGTTAGCGATATCACCATTAATGGAAGTCCTATCGAGTGGGGTTCGCAGGTGGCAGCTACTTTTAAAATGCAAATCGTAGCGAGTGCTTATGAAGGTACAAAACCCGCAGGATATGGCCCCGTAGATGATACAGACCCTGCTCATACGTTTGCACAACCAATTCAATTATTTTACGAAAGCTATTTTAACCAAGTATATAATACCAGTGTTCCGAACCCAGTAGATAATCCTATTTCTCTATTGAGTAATAGCACATTTATTCCTCCGACTGTTTTTATTGGGGCAAGCTCGATACAAATGGTGCTTATCTGTGGCACGATTACTTATACCGATGGAGTGCCATCAACCTATCCGACAGTAAGCTTTACCAACCCAGGAGTAACCGCAACGGTGACGGCGGTGCAAAGTAATGTTTATTATGCCGTTCCGGGGAATAGCAAGCCTAGTGAGAACTTTGCCCTATACCTGACGGTCGCTGTAAGCGAAAATGCATCTGCGGGAGTAACAGGGGTGTATGTTACCAATCAAGGACAGGTACTTAGTCAAGCCATGCCAGCATTGCTTTCGGTATTACCTATCACGGTGCAAGCGGCGATTGAGTGGCAAAACACTGGGGTACAAATAGAGCCGTCGAGCTTGTTATCAATTGCTTATGTGAGTGGCTTATGGACGGCCAATCCTCAAGACAATAATGGGCAGTTGTATAATGCCAATGGTACGCCAAGTAATATTCCAGCCAAAGCAGGCTATACCATGCCGGGGCAAAACGAGGGCTCTTTAATCGGGAAAGTAGGGGATACCGTGTTTTTTGTGGGTATGGGTACTAACATTCCACCAAACCTTTCGGGCGAATTATTATTATGTATCAATGATGATTTGAGCGGTGCTTACGGACAAGGATTTGCAGATAATGAAGGTAGTATTATCGTGCAGGTTAATAGTTTGTAGGTTATCAACCTCACCCCTAACGGCAACGGCCGACCGTCCAGACTACGCACCCCGCTCTCCTTCAGAGCTACGGTTTATACATAAGTATGTAAGTAATTGGTAATCAAAGTCTAGCAACCTCATCCCCCAGCGGCAGCGGCCGACCGCCCCTTCTCCTTCAGAGAAGGGGAGCAGACTTTGGGGTTGAAAGCTCCCCTCTCTGAAGGAGAGGGGCTGGGGGTGAGGTTTTAAGTAACATCACTAACACAACGCTCTTAATGGCTCATTGTATAAAATAAACTTACCTGATATGACTATACAAAAGATGAAGAAGGTATGGCTATTACTTTTTCTTCCAATCATATTTATCAATATGATTCCGTCTAATAATAAAAAAATACAGCAGAATGCCTTTGTATCGGCATCCGATTCGTGCAACTGTTATTCAACGAGTTCCCTTTACAACATTCAGGTATATTTTAACAATAATGTACCAGGGGATTTGAAGTCATTTAACAATCAATCTCAGGTAGATTGTTTTGCTTGGCAAGAATTCATCTCCTTGAATTGGCCCATGAACCCAAGTAGTAGTTTTGGAAAACCTTACGACATGGGAGCGGTACAATGGGAAACGTATATGCCTAGAGAAGTTTTGTTCCCAGACCAAGGCGTAAAACCTCCTGCTTGGGGAACGTTGGTGTCAGATAAATATGCGAAAAAGTTCAAGACACAACGCTTGCTCATGAACAAAATGAGTACAAAATTATTAACGTTTACCAGTAAGATTGATAATTCAGACTCGCTCAATACCTTTAGTGCAGATCAAGCAGCTCCACAGGGAAAACCAAGTTGGCTGGGCAGTCAGAACGGCAAGAATGTCTGGTATGAAATTCTGCTTAATAAAGATTATTACGATTTTGTGGTTCAGAAGGGCTATTATAATGCCGTCACTCAGCACGATTCCGTAAAGGCAGGGCATCCCATCAATTTCCCTCAGGGAGTTTATCATGGTAAAGTAGGTGCCATAGAATTAAAAGCAGCTTGGATGGAAGTACCCGACCCATTGTCTCCACAGTGGGCAAGGTATAAATTATCGCGTGCCACCGTGCTAGACCCTTCGACCAACCAATTAAGGACAACAACCGTAGCCCTAGTAGGATTGCATATTTTACACAAAACTCAGAATCAACCCACATGGGTTTGGGCTACTTTTGAACAAGTAGATAATGCACCAACAAGTTCGACGGTTGGTAGTCCGCCCTATGGTTATAATTTTTACAATGCTAATTGCACCGCACAGCAAGTAACAATAAAGACTAAAACGGGGGGAGATTCGGTGGTGACGGTTTCGTGTAGTCCTAATGTATCACCCCCTTATTATTTGAATCAGGGCGCACCAGTGCCCATCCAAATCACTAGGAGTAACCCCATTGATCCAAACGATGCTGCACCAATAAACCAGCGAATGCAAGGCAATATCAAGAAAGTATATCCCAATTCGGTTTGGCAATATTATCAGCTAGTAGATGTTATATGGTCACAAAGTGTTCAAAAAGACCCTACCACGCCGATTGAAGCACCGAGAAGTTTAAATGCATCATCCATGCTTAGTGGCGTTCCGATTGTTGCCAACACAACCTTAGAAAGCTACGTCCAGAAAACAAATACCTGTACCAGTTGCCATGTTTATAGTACAATAGCCCCCTATCCCTTAAATAGTATCAATGATAATATTTTCGGAGATTTTAGTTTTGCCATTAGCTTTGCCAAGTATAAAACAACTTTTACAAAACCGTCTAGTAGTAACCTAAAAACCCCGCATCCAGATCTGAAAAGTTTGAAAAAGACCATGAAAAAAGTGGCTATTCAATACTAGAGAAGAGGAGTGGGAATTAATTAATCCTTTTTCTTAGTTGGTGAATTCATTCACTAGCTAGGAGAAAGGATTTTTGTTTTTTCGCCTTTGGTGGTGTTTTTACCGCCAAATTATGCCTCAGCCACATCATATTTTTTGATAATTGGTGCGTTGCTTTCGCACTTGTTGTTGGAGAATGAACGTTAACAAAGGGCGAAAAACTCTTATATCTAGCGAGGGACTTAAGTCCCTCGCTAGATATAAACACGTTGATTATCAATTGATAATCAATGAATAACAACCTCATCCCCCAGCCCCTTCTCCTTCAGAGAAGGGGAGCAGACCTTGGTGCTTAAAGCTCCCCTCTCTGAAGGAGAGGGGTCGGGGGTGAGGTTTTCGCCTTTGGTGGTGTTTTCACCGCCAAATTATGCCTCAGTCACGTCATATTTTTTGATAATTGGTGCGTTGCTTTCGCACGTGTTGTTGGAGAATGAACGTTAACAAAGGGCGAAAAACTCTTATTTCTAGCGAGGGACTTAAGTCCCTCGCTAGAAATAAACACGTTGATTATCAATTGTTTTTTACCCAAGGCTGGTGTCTTCACCAGCCCTCATCCAGCAAAGGGAGTTTCGTCTTTGCTGGTGTTTTCACTGCCAAATTATGCCTCAGCCACGTCATATTTTTTGATAATTGGTGCGTTGCTTTCGCAACCTCACCCCCAACCCCTCTCCTTCAGAGAGCAGGGCTGTTAAGTTCTGGGATTTTATTAATTTTGACCAAATAATATTTTGTAATGGAGCTTAATGATTTTTTTAAAAGCCTTTCTGACCCTCGTAGAGGTCAAGGTCAACG
>NZ_JAYFUL010000063.1:0-28874 GCF_034928825.1 Arcicella aquatica
GAATAAATCTTTAATTTTGATACCGATGATATTTTTCATTAAAAGGCTGTATTTGTTGCTTAGGAACTACAAATTTCAGCCTTTTTTTATTAATTCTGATTTTTCATCGGGTAGAGTAGGATTAGTCCACCTTTTTTTAGTATTTGCTTTAATTACTGTGCTCATATCAATTATTCACAAAGAGATGTAATTATTTTAATGTTCTTTAGCATTGAAATTTCTTTTTGCTTCTTCTAGGAAATTGAGCACTTCCATGGAAAAATATAAATACGTAAATAGAACTACTAAGGCCAGAATGCTGAATATTGCAGTATTTTAATAAATTTACATGTTGATAAGTTATAAATGTGAAGAATGTTGTTAGCAAAAACCATTATATGTTAAAAGCATATAAGGATTGTATTATTTTACAATCCTTTTTTTTTGCGAGCAATAAAATGATATAACTTAAAGTATTAAACCCTGAAATAAGCCAGATTGGCTTTAATTAAATAAAACCTATTCCGATGGCTCAACGATTTCCTTTCATTTTAAAATTTGCATTTTCACTGATATCAGTAACCATACTGGTGTATTGGCTAGTGGTTTTACAAGATATTCTAGTGCCTTTCTATGTGGCAGTTATTCTAGCAATGGCTTTATTCCCAATATCTAACTGGTTAGAAAAAATCGGATTGGGGAGGGTAGCAGGCGTAACCATTGCCTTAATTCTCTTTCTGGTGATTTCTGTTGGAGTTATCTGGTTGGCTTCTACACAAATAGCTAGCTTTACTGAAATGTTTCCGCAATTAGAAAAGCGATTTACAGACTTGTATTTGCAATTTCAAAGATGGACAGAACAACACTTTCATGTGGGACGAAAAATGCAGAATGCCAAACTACGTCAATACGCAACGGGGATGTTATCAAGTGGAGGAGTTGTATTTACATCTGCACTTTCAATGACAGGAAATATGCTTGGCAATCTGTCTTTGATTCCGATTTATATGTTCTTCTTGTTGTATTATCGCGATTTCTTCAAACTCTTTTTCTATAAAGTGTTTAAAAATGTGAGTAAGTATACGATAGATACTGTTCTGACAAAGATTTATGAAGTAGTGCATAGTTATTTAAAAGGCCTTGTTATGGTTACCTTTATTGTAGGAAGTTTAAATACGATTGGATTATTGGCTTTAGGAATAGACTATGCCATATTTTTTGGCTTTTTGGCAGCAGCCTTGTTAGTTATTCCCTTTATTGGTATCCTGATAGGTTCTATTTTGCCAATTATTATGGCATTGATTACGAAAGACTCGCCAATGTATGCAGTAGGAGTAGCAGGGGTTTTTATATTTGTTCAGTTTTTAGAAGGCAATTTTATTACACCACAAGTAGTAGGGTCTAAAATAAGTATCAATGGTTTAGTAGCCATTATTGCTTTATTACTTGGCTCGGCCCTCTGGGGTATCGCAGGTATGGCTCTTTCGCTGCCTACCGTGGCTATCTTGAAAGTACTCTTTGATTCCATCATAGATTTAAAGCCGTTCGGGTTTTTATTAGGAGAACCTGACCATAATCGGATTCTGGAAGAAAAGAAAAAGAAGATGAGAGAGTTTGTGCCTGAATTGGTTGAGACAATTAGCGAAACCACTGAAGATGTAAGATCATTGGTGAATGGTAAAAAAAAGAAGGCAGATTAACGAGAAACTTTTTAGGAATGAAGCTGTTTAAACTTTCCGTTTCTAAGGTGAAAGTATTGTATTTTTGAATTGATTTTTTCAAAATTTGCGAAGCATAGCATCGCTACGTTGAGTAAATTTTGGAACAAGCTATGCTAAAAGACTTAGTTTAATCCGAAAGGGAAAGTTTAAACAGCTTCAATATAATAGAAACGGATATCATTAAGGTATTCGTTTTTTTTATAAAATGGGTATGCAAAGAGACAAAATTCTCCCACATTGTAGCAATTTAACCTCACCTCTACAACAAATTGACCTCAGATTTACCATAAAAAGAGATGGTATATGTTTTTTGTATTTTGTAGTATAACACAAAGATTAAATGTTGAAATCTTCTGATGTTTTACCAATAGAACCTAGATGTTCTCAGAAAAAATTGATATTGTGTAGTATTTTCTACATAATTCCCCAGAAATACCTTAATTTGTGGTTTTTTATACACACTTTATTTGAAGGCTCAATTTTTTTTAGATTGGTATATTTTTTTTGTTCAAAAAAAAATCAAGATACAATGAGAAATTCAGTAATTGCTTTAATGATTGTTTCGGTATTTTTTTCTTGTTCTAGGAATGAGAAACAAGATATAGCCGATAAAGCTCAAGATGCTCAAGAGCTAGTGGAAGAGAAAACAGATAGTACTGTTGAGGGGTTGAAAGACGAAGCTAAGGATGTGAGTAATAATATTGAATCTGAAAAAGATGCTTTGGTTTCAAAGATTGATTATAGCAAAGAGCAAATCAATATCAAGCTTAAACAAGCTGACGAAGACATCAAACATGCTTCAGCACAAGAGAAAGTTAGATTAGAAAAAAAGAAAAATGACTTGAAAAACTCATTAGATGAGTTAGATAAATCATTAGAAGAGTTGAAAAGTGAAAAGAAACGTGACTGGAAAGAATTTAAGAAGGATTTGAATAAGCAAATTGATAAAGTTCAAGAGAAAATTCAATAAATCTTTCAGACTAGTCAACAAAGATATTTTGTCTTTTTCATAGTGGTTAGATTGTGATAAATGGGGAGTGGTAGTCTGCTCCCATATTTATATGAAATTCTAGACCAGTATGAATAAGTTAAAAGTGGTTATAGCATAGTTAAACAGGGAGATTGTATGGATTTCCCTGTTTCTTAAAACCTTAGTGTTAACTACTTTCAAAAGATTATTAATTTAGTAATGGTTAGGTATTCGATAAAGGATAGGGAGAATCCTCCCTTTGCCTTTTTACTTAATCAATAAATTTGTCGATAGCATTGAGATGTGAAGTTGGTTCGACCATTTTGAAGAAGAAATCTTTTATAAGATAATAATACTAATTAAGCAGTTAGGGTTTTTGGTTAAAGGAACAGCTTTTATGAGCTATTCCTTTTTTGTTTTGTAGGGGAAAAGTTTTGGGAGATAGCTAATATCAATCCATTATTAATAATTATATTACCTCAAAATAGGAATAAAATTACCCTAAATCGCATAATTTTATTTTGGTACAATTTATGTAATGTTAAATAGGAAATTTATAAACAGTAAAACTTATGAAAAAGGTACTTGCCTTAAAAGCTCACTTATTGATTATTTCATTAATATCAATATCGTTGTCAGTGCATGCACAGAAGTCTGATACTATTAAAAGAACAGTAGTAGTGGAGGTCGATACTGTGGTAACAGGAGCAAAACCGACTGTTAACACAACTACAGGAGAGGTTATTCATCAAAAGGAAATTCAGCCACCAGTGTTTTACCGAGGGTTACTGATTATTGAAGGGGGTGTCGTATATAACGATAATGTGATGCCCGTATTATTGGCTGGAGAATTTGGCTTAGCCAGAAATTTTGGGTTAGAGGCCAGAGCATGGTATGGTAGTAATACAAATGATGGGAATAAATATGAGAATGGTTTTCTGGGCGTAGGGTTAAACTATCACTTTTCAGGTGAAGACAGCGATAAACCAAGTAAATTTGACCCTTATGTAGGAGGTCTGTATGGGAAAATTTTAGATGCTTCAGGAACAGCCTTTTATGCACAAGCAGGAGGACGATTATTTATCTTCAAAAGTTTAGGCGTTTTTGCTAACCTGAATCTTGGCATTGTGGGCAAGCGAGGGACAAACTTATCTTTTGGTCTTTCTTATAAAATACATTAATACTCTTTTGTATTTCAATGAAGGCTAGCTTTGGTTCAATGTGTATTTACGCATAGAAGCCGAAGCTAGCCTTTATTTTTAACATCTACGTCTAAGTAATTAAACTTATTGTGAGTAGTTTCTTGTACAAATACCTGAAACGATAATTATTCACCATTCTAACAAGGATACACGTTATCGTTATTGTTGATATATTTACTTGCTTGAAAGTATCAAAGCAAACATTAACCTGTAGAACATATTCTGTGATAATTGTTGACTAATTTATAACTCATTTAATAAAAAGATGAATGTTAAAGAACATATTCAAGACGTTGAACGCCAATTGAGTCGTCGGGAGTTTCTATTCAAATCTGGTTTAGCCTTGGGTGCTACTGCTTTGGGTTCTATCATTAATCCTTTAGAGGCTTTAGCTGGCAATGGCACTCCTCATTTCGCTCCAAAAGCCAAGCGAGTTATTTATTTATTTCAATCAGGGGCACCTTCGCAACTAGAGCTTTTTGATTATAAACCCAAACTTAAACAAATGTTTGGGCAAGAATTGCCTGCATCAGTACGTGGAGGACAACGATTGACAGGCATGTCATCAAGTCAGAAATCTTTTCCTTTGGCCATGGGTAAATTCCAGTTTGCTCAATATGGGCATTCTCGTGCTTGGATGAGCGATTTACTACCTCATCATCATCAGATAGCAGACGAGCTTACGTTTATCAAATCAATGCACACGGAGGCCATTAATCATGACCCTGCCGTGACCTTCTTCCAGACTGGTAATCAACAAGCTGGGCGCCCATCAATGGGTTCTTGGGTAAGTTATGGTTTAGGTTCTGATAATAAAAATTTACCTACTTTCTGTGTCTTGCTTTCTCGTTCAAATAATTACGACCAGCCGCTGTATGCTAAATTATGGGGAAATGGCTTTTTACCTTCTGAACATCAAGGGGTAATGTTTAGGGCAGGTAAAGACCCTGTTTTATATTTAAACGACCCTGACGGCATGGACAGAACCTCAAGAAGAAGAATGTTGGATTATCTAGGGAAATTGCATCAAGAGCAGTTTAAGCAAGAACAAGATGCTGAAATCAATTCAAGGATTAGTCAGTATGAAATGGCTTATAGAATGCAAACGTCTGTACCCGAAACCTTGGATATTTCAAAAGAGCCAGACTATATCTATCAAATGTATGGCGAGGATGCACGAAAACCCGGTACTTTTGCGGCTAACTGTTTGTTAGCTAGAAAGTTGGCAGAAAAAGATGTAAAATTCATTCAATTGTATCATCAAGGGTGGGACCATCATGGAGGCTTGCCTGAAAATATCAAGAAAATTACTAAAGATGTTGACCAAGCTTCGGCGGCCTTGATTAAAGATTTAAAACAGCGTGGAATGCTAGAAGATACCTTAGTAGTGTGGGGAGGGGAATTTGGTAGAACTAATTATTCACAAGGAAAACTAACAGTGGATAATTATGGAAGAGACCACCACCCAAGATGTTTTACTATTTGGATGGCAGGTGCGGGTATAAAAAAAGGAATGACTTTTGGCGAAACAGACGAGTTTGGCTATAACATCGTTCGAGACCCCGTACATGTACATGACTTTCAAGCTACCCTACTACATTTAATGGGAATAGACCATGAGAAAATGGTCTTTAAACACCAAGGAAGGCGTTATAGACTAACAGATGTTGCAGGAAAAGTTGTTAAACCAATTTTGGTTTAGAAGTATCCTATTTTCTAGATAAAATCGTAAGATTATGTGATAAAGTAGCCTAAAATCGTTTGTCTATATACATATTTAAAATCTTTTGAAGCATTTCAGCGTTACTTATCAAAAACGCATTCAAAAAAAATATCAAATGTCTTATCTAAAAATTACTTTATTGGCTTTAATTGTTTTTTGTACAACTTTTTCTTGTAAAAAAGATGACCCTTTAGTTGTCAAAACCAAAACAGAAAATATCACAAGTACAATCTGGCAAGTACAATCGGCGTCAGCTTCTGGTGGCTTAGTAGTCGTTTATACAAGAGACCAAGCTAATAATGGCTATGACTTATCTAAAGTAAGATTAAGTTTCAAAACCGATGGCAAGGTTACAGCCATTGATACGAATGGTAATACCTCAAGCAATGGCACTTGGAAATTCACCAATAACGAAACTTCTATCGAAATTACAGATGTTAATATTGCTGGAATCAGTTCAGGCACTTTAACCGTCATTCAGCTTACTGATAAAAACTTCGACTTTAGCAGTAAAGCATCTTTCCCACAATTAGGTATTTCAAATGTTGACGCCACTGTAAAAATGACGCCAGCACCATAATTTATAAATCACCCAATTGAGGACGCATTACAATTTCCTCTAAAACAGTTGTGGAAGGTAAGCTATAGGCCGTCCAGATAACTGTTGCAATATCATCAGAAGCGATAAATCTTTCGGTGGGCAATTCAACACCAGCCCAAGAGTTGGTAAAAGTAGCCCCCGGAAGAATGCTCGTTACCCTGATGGCATAAGGTTTTAGTTCTTCTCTCAAAACCTTACTCATACCCAGCATGGCAAATTTTGAAATACAGTATGAACCTCCATTAGTATAGGCAACTATACTGGCTACCGAACAAATATTGAAAATATAACCAGCTTTTTGGGTAATCATATCACCGACCAATGCCCTTGTCAGGTTATAAGCACTGTAGAGATTAGTCTCAATCATGGTCTCTAAAGTTCCTTCTTCTTCATTGTGAATTTGTCCCGGTAAAAAATAACCAGTATTATTTACCAACACATCAACGTGTGGGGTAGAAGATTTTACAAAATCAGCAAAAGCCAATACTTCTGCTTTTTTTGATAAATCAGCTTGGAAAAAAAGTACATTATCGGGTAAATCATCATCAGTACTTCTGGCACAAGTGATTACTAAAAAGCCTTCTTTTGCAAATTTTTCAACGATGGCTCTACCAATACCTTTTGTGCCACCTGTTACTACTATCGTTTTGTTCATTATCTTTGTCTATTATATCTTAATCTAAAGTCGTTTAATCTGTAAAAGGTTTAAATTCTTTTCTAATCCTAGAAGTATTCATGCTTCAATAATCTCAGAAAGAATGTCAATAATAGGTAAATATTTTATTTTCTTAGGAAAACTGTTCTCGAACCGTGAAAAGTTCAAAGTATATACAAGGCTAACCGTTGATGAAGCCGTTCAGATTGGGATTGGCTCATTATTGATTGTATCAATTGTTTCTTTCTTTTTAGGAGCTGTTACTTGTGTACAAACCGCTGCCAATTTAGATAACCCTTTTGTTCCGCATTATATCATCAGTTTAATTGTTCGTGATTCAACCATTCTTGAATTTGCCCCAACCATCACGGGTATCGTATTGGCAGGAAAAGTAGGTTCAAATATCGCTGGTGAATTAGGCACTATGCGCATTACCGAACAGATTGATGCTTTAGAAGTAATGGGAATTAATTCTACGTCATATTTGGTACTACCCAAAGTCGTTGCTTCTATCATTGTTTTCCCGATGTTGGTTACACTTGCCGCTTTCCTTTCCATCTATGGTGGTTATTTGGCTGGCTGGTTAACAGGGGCAATCTCACCTCAGGAATATATTCAAGGTATTCAATTTGAATTTAATGCATTCAATGTTCCTTTTGCCTTGATTAAATCAGTCGTTTTTGCTTTCCTCATTGTTTCGATTTCAGCTTTTAAAGGATATTTTACAAGTGGTGGAGCTTTAGAAGTTGGTCAAGCCAGTACAGCAGCCGTTACAAACAGTTGTATCGCTGTATTGATTGCAGATTACTTATTGGCTCAATTATTTGTTACAGCTTAGTTTATCCCTCCACGTCCTAACGAGTTACTTAATAATAATTCGTTAGGATGTCGGTAGTTAATTTTCTTCTATTGACAGCATATCTACCAATTTTACGGCTTCTATTGCTTCTTTAACATCATGCACTCGGAGGATATTAGCTCCCTTCGTCAAAGCGATAGTATTCAATACCGTAGTAGCATTCAATGCGTCATTGGGCGATATATCCAACGTTCGCCAAATCATTGATTTTCTGGATACTCCGACAAGCATTGGACATTCCATCACTTCAAAGTCTCTCAGATGATTCAACAAAATATAGTTTTGATTGATGGTCTTAGCAAAACCGAAGCCTAAGTCTATAATAATATCTTTTTGCCCTAATTGGCGTAATTGAAATACTTTTTGTTGTAAATCATCCAGCACATCCATCACCAAATCATCATAATCAGTCATTTGTTGCATGGTTTCTGGAGTGCCTCTGCTGTGCATCAAAATGTAGGGTACATTTAAATTAGCGACGGTTTCAAACATTTTATCATCCAATAAACCTCCTGCTATATCATTCACCATGATAGCACCAGCTTCCACACATTTTAGTGCTACCCCAGCCCGAAAAGTATCAATAGAAATCAATGCTTCTGGAAAATGCTTGATAATAATTTCCACCACAGGCAGTACTCTTGATAATTCCTCTTCTTCACCAACAGGTCTAGCCCCTGGACGAGTAGAATGCCCACCAATATCTAAAAAGGTAGCTCCTGCTGAAAGCATCTTTTCAACTTGTATTAGTACTTTAGATAAGTCATCATACCGACTATTAGCATAAAATGAATCAGGCGTAATGTTTAATATACCCATTATTCTGGGGATAGTTAAGTCGATAAGGTTACCTTTGCAATTGATATTCATAAATTTTTATTAAACTATTTAAGGACATAAGTCACCAAAGATAAATAAAATTGTAAAGTCATTTTGTCTAGTACTCGTAAACTACTCCAGATAAAATTTAACAAATACTAAATTTGGCAGAATAGTAATTCAAAATATATATTTTATCTTGCCATCCTTAAGAAATCTTCCCATCATGAAACTAAAAATATTTACTGTTCTTCTTCTAGGAATGATTAATGTTACCCTTGCTCAAACGAAAGTTAAAGCGATAAAAGCAGGGAGATTGATTGACGTAGTATCCGGAGAAGTGCTAAAAAATCAAATTATCCTGATTGATAGTAATATCATTGTAAATATTGGCGCAAACCTAACGATTCCTAAAAATGCTGAAATCATTGATTTGAGCAATGCTACTGTTTTACCAGGATTGATAGACTGTCATACGCATATTACTACTCAACCAAGTGGTGATTATTATGCAGATATTTTCAGAAAAACACCAATGGACTATGCTGTAACGGCTCATATTTTTACAAAAAGAACATTAGAGGCGGGTTTTACAGCTTGTAGAGATGTTGGTGCTGCTGCCTTTGTTGATGTTGCGGTCAGAAATGCTATCAATAATGGCGAAATCGTCGGGCCACGCTTAAAAGTAGCTACATTATTTATTGGTTCAACGGGTAGTCATGGAGATTTGAATGGGTTCTCGCCCTTTCTATCATGGCAGTTTCCTAAACAAATGAGTGGTGTAGCCGATGGAGTGGATGAATTAAGAAAACAAGTACGCTATAATATTAAATACGGAGCAGATGTCATAAAATTCGGCGCCAGTGCAGGTGTTTTATCAGAAGAAGAAAGTGTAGGAGCGCCTCAATTTACGCAAGAGGAAATGAATGCTATCGTAGATGAAGCAAAAATTTGGGGACGCAAGACCTGCGCGCATGCTCATGGCACGCAAGCCATTAAAATGGCTATTAAAGCTGGTGTGGCATCGGTTGAACATGGCAGTTTTATTGACGAAGAGGGAATTGAGCTCATGAAACAACACGGTACGTATTTAGTAGCTGATATTTATAATGATGACTATATCTTGAGTGAATATGGTAAACTGGGTTATCCTCAAAAAATTATTGAAAAAGAAAGACTGGTAGGCAGACTTCAACGTGAAAATTTTGAGAAAGCCGCCAAGGCAGGTGTGAAAATTGCTTTTGGGTCGGATGCTGGCGTTTATCCACATGGGTGGAATGCTAAACAATTTTTTTATATGGTCAAATTTGGGCTAAGTCCCCTTCAAGCCATACAATCAGCTACTATCAATGCCGCAGATTTGCTAGATTGGAAAGATAAAATTGGTTCTATCTCAAAAGGTAAGTTCGCAGATATCATTGCCGTAGAAGGCAACCCTTTAGAAAATGTAAGTATTCTGGAAAAAGTGAAATTCGTGATGAAGGATGGAATTACCTATAAAAATGAATTAAAGAAGTAAAATACTTTATAAAAGAGTAAATTTTGTCATCTATAGTAGTGTTTTTTACTCAAGTGTTTATATTTAAGTTTAAATAATACAATTTTTTTTGTATTATATTACCAATTGCAATAATTTAGCATATTACTTAGGGAAAGCCATAATTTATTTCTGTTACTTTTAATTTTCAGCAAGGATTCTTTTTAATCTAACAGGATTTCTGATAATTTAATATGAATAGTCTCGATTACTTAATGAATGAAATATGCAAAAGCCTCTCTGCGATTGGTATCATCATTGCATTAATAACCTTTCCCTATCTAAAAAGTAAAAATAAAGCTAATATTTTCTTATCATCCTATTTCCTTATTTCGGGTAGTTATGCACTATTGCATTATAATCTTTTAAATAATGGAAACCCTAGCATTGTTGCTTTTCTCTATGGCACTACAGTTCCTTTAGTATATTTGTTCAGGCCTGTTTCTTATTTGTATGTTAGATCTATGCTCACGAAGAAAATAACATTTAAAAAATGGGACTATATTTTAATACTACCAGCAGTACTTTATGTGTTTGATGTAATGCCTTATTTAATGACATCATTCGATAACAAGCTTAGATTAGCTTATCTCCTAATAGAGGATCAAAATAATATGTTCAGGCACCCCATTACGTACGTTACGACTCCTACATTTCATTTTGCATTTAGACCTATCTTTAGTTTAGCCGTTTCTTTTGCAGAGTTGGTGATGCTTTATAAATATTTTAGAGATAACCCACAGACAAAAACTGATTATCCCACTACCCATAATTGGCTTTGGACTTTTTCATTGATTGGTGCTACCTTAACCATTACATTATCTGTAGTTTCTCTAGTTCTCAATACGCTCGACCATCAGATTAAACTGAATTATGATGGAGCGATCGTATTTATGAATATTTCTAATGTCCTTTTCTTGTGTTTAAATATTTCAGTATTCTTATTTCCTAGAATGCTCTATGGCTTATTGGCAGAACCTGAAACCAATACTTCTTTTACATTTAGACCACAAATCATTGTAAATAATAAAGTAGAAGATCATATAAAACCATCGTTTAAATTAGAAGAAGCGAGGTTATCAGAAATAGAGACAATGATTCAAGAATATTTTATTCAAGAAAAACCTTATCTAGATGACAGCTTTACGATTAATAAGCTTTCGGAATCTTTAGATATTCCCATACACCACCTTAGTTATTACTTTAATTATCATCTTTTAAAAAAATTCTCAGACTTCAAGAATGAATGTAGAATAAACTATGCCATTCAGCTATTGAAAGAAGGAATTTTGAAAAAATATACGATCGAGCAACTATACCATGAAGCAGGCTTTTCTACAAAAAGCAATTTCTATCGTGTATTTCGTTTACATACTGGTAAAACACCTATTGAATTTCTGGAAGAAATTAATGCCTAAATTTCTTCTATTCCTACAAAGTAATTATAAATATTTATCCAAGAGTATTTATTTTATGCTGCCAACTGCTAACATACCCATCAATACAAGCTATTTATTAGAATAAAATTGTTTTATATTGCAATATTTTAATATACTTAAGACCTATTTCTTCTTTTTTTAGTTGATATATTCGATATTAAGTTAACAAATGCATTATGCTAGAATATTTTAAATCTGAAATTGTCAGAATTGTGTACGTTATCGGCATAATTGTGGGAGTATTCAGCTTCCCCTATTTAAAAAATAAAAACAAAGCAAATATCTTTTTATCCCTTCATTTCCTTTCAATGGGCATTTTTGCCTTGTACTATTTAAGTACTTTAAAGAATAAGGATGATTTTTTTGTTGCTTTATTATATGGCATTATTATTCCATTATCATTCCTCGTTCGTCCATTTGGTTATTGGTACGTGAAATTTATGCTTTTAAAAAAAGTAAGATTTAATAAATGGGATTTTCTGATAATCTTACCTGCCCTTTTAAGTTTAATTGATACCTTCCCATTCATTATTGCTCCGATGGAGGATAAGCTTAAAATAGCAAAGTTAATCACCCATGATATCAATAATATATTCTTACATGCACCGACTTTTTTATTTAACTTCCAATTCTACTTTGTTTTAAGACCCATTTTCAATTTTGCAATATGCCTTGCACAAATACATCTGCTTTATAGATATGTTAAGGGTCATTCGCTTCAAAAAGCTATTTTCACCACAACCCTTCAGTGGCTATGGGTGTTTTCAATACTCAGTATTGTATTAACAATTACCCTTTCAACATTATCACTTTTAGTTAGGTATGATTTTGATATTTCATTAGACACTGGGCTATTCATTAATGACTTGATGGATTATGCAATTTTCATTTATTTTTTACTAAATGTTTCAATATTCTTTTTCCCCAAAATTTTATACGGAATTTCAGATGAGGGCGAAGAGTTTTTTATTGAAGACACACTAGCAGAAGTTAAAATAGAGAAACCCAACAAGCCCAACTTTAAGTTAGATGACGCTCGGTTAGCTGAAATTAATGCTATTATTGAAACATATTTTTTACAAGATAAACCTTACCTAAATGACAACTTTACCATTATAGAATTATCAGAAACTTTAAACATCCCTATACACCATCTTAGTTATTACTTTAATTATCATCTTTTAAAGAAATTCACAGATTATAAAAATGAGTGGAGGGTAAACTATGCTATCCAATTATTAAAAAATGGTATTCTTAAAAAGTACACAATTGATCAATTATATCACGAAGCGGGCTTTTCTACGAAGAGTAATTTTTATAGAGTGTTTAGATTACACACAGGAAAAACACCTATTGAATATATGGAAGAAATTAAAAACTAACCTTAAATCTTCGGAGTTTAATGAGAAAGATAATCATCATCATAACTCTCAGCAACAAAATTTGTTCTTTCTCTAGCAGTGCTATACTTTTTCATGTGCTCATAAAATCCTTGAAAAGTGCTTAAAAACTCTCAAATCTCCTCCAAAAAGTCGAAAATTGGTTCTTTTTTCTAAAATACTACTAAAATAGAACCCAAATGTTAACACATTGACACTTGTTCCCTCAATATTTGCAAACGTATATTTACCAAATGTTAACTATTACTTCTTTTGTCTTCTTGTCGTATCTAATATAAAGAGAACTAGCTAACCATAAATGATAAGTGAACTAATGTATTACTAACATACCATACCCAACCCATAATTTTTTTCGATGCCTTTTGATTAATATGTTGAGCAGATACATCTTTACCTAATTAATGATTACTGTCTATGTTAAGCACTATAACCACTTTAGATATCGAAGCAGTTGAGATCCTTGCGGTTAATATTACTGAGGAACTTTTGAGAGGTAGAAATACTCTCAAGTCTGAAACCATGGCTTTAAAAGTAAGAATTAAGGTAAGAATGTTGAGAACAATTTCACATCAAAGGCTTACAATGAATCAAGAAAAGCTTAGGAAGCACCTAAGAACACAGAGCTTTACACCCCATTAAAGACAAACATTTAGTTCATACAACTACTATACGAAACAAAAACAGTCCGTCTAAGAAAAAAGCCCTCAGTTTACATAAAACTGAGGGCTTGTTATTTTAAATACTAACGGATGTTAGTAAGATTTAGCAAAAATTACTCTTTTAGTCGAAGGATTACCCGTCAGAATACATTTACCTACTTCTTCCACAGCATCCAAAGGAATACAGCGAATAGTAGCTTTGGTTAGTTCTTTAATTTTCTCTTCTGTCTCAGAAGTACCATCCCAGTGTGCTGCAATAAACCCAGGGTTTTCTTCTAAAATTTTAGTAAATTCATCCCACGTATCAACCTTATGGGTATTTTCAGCCCTGAAAGCTAATGCTCTTTGATAGATGTTTACTTGAATATCTTCTAGCAAACTACTTACCGTTTCTACAATGTCAGCAATAGCATAGGTCTTTTTCTCTTTTGTATCTCTACGAGCTACCTCCACAGTACCGTTAGCTAAATCTCTTGCACCAATCGCAAGCCTTACAGGAACTCCTTTTAGTTCATATTCAGCAAACTTAAAGCCAGGTGACTGTTTATCAGAATGGTCAAACTTAACAGAAATCCCCTTTTTCTTTAATTCCGCTACAATTGGTAAAATCGTTTCTGAAATTAAATTCAATTGTTCTTCACCTTTAAAAATAGGTACAATTACTACTTGAATAGGTGCTAATTTTGGAGGAAGTATCAACCCTTCATCATCTGAATGGGCCATAATCAAAGCACCCATCAAACGAGTAGAAACGCCCCACGATGTACCCCAAACATAATCTTGTTTGTTTTCTTTAGACACAAACTTTACATCAAAGGCTTTGGCAAAGTTTTGTCCTAAAAAGTGTGATGTACCTGCCTGTAAAGCTTTGCCATCTTGCATCATGGCTTCTATACAATATGTATCTTCTGCTCCTGCAAAACGCTCGTTAGCAGACTTTTTACCACGGATTACTGGCACAGCCATAAATTCTTCGGCAAAAGTGGCATAAACGTGTAGCATTTGCTCTGTTTCGGCTATTGCTTCTTCCTTCGTAGCATGAGCAGTGTGCCCTTCTTGCCACAGGAACTCAGCCGTGCGGAGAAACAAGCGTGTACGCATTTCCCAACGAACTACGTTTGCCCACTGGTTAATCAGTAAAGGTAAATCACGGTATGACTGAATCCAGTTTTTATAAGTACTCCAGATAATCGCCTCACTAGTAGGGCGAACGATGAGTTCTTCCTCAAGTTTAGCTTCAGGGTCAACCATTAATTTTCCTGGCTTATCAGGATTATTTTTCAAACGGTAATGCGTTACAACAGCACATTCTTTGGCAAATCCTTCTGCATTTTTCTCTTCAGCCTCAAACAAACTTTTTGGAACAAACAAGGGGAAATAAGCATTTGTATGGCCAGTCTCTTTAAACATATCATCTAAAGCACGTTGCATTTTTTCCCAGATAGAATAACCATAAGGTTTGATTACCATGCAACCACGGACGGCAGAGTTTTCGGCTAAATCAGCCCTTTTCACGAGTTCGTTATACCACTCAGAATAATTTTCGCTACGTTTTGGTAGGCTTTTGCTCATTTCGTATAAATTGGTAATTAAAAAATAAAATAATTAATAATCATTATTTACGTTCTTTAGATAGGGGTAATGGTTTTATAAATTGTCATACCTATAAATACCAAGCTTTATAAATTATAATCTCAGTATCAATATTTTATATTGCAACTTTCCAAGAAATAATTTTGTTAATGACGTGAATAACTTGTTGCAAAGATAAGTTTTTGTTGTAAGTTTGACACAAAAATTAAGCCGATTGTTTCTTGATTTTAATTTCTGGTCTGGTTTTCCAGTATTTAGTGATTAAATCATCTACCAAATCATTAACAAGAAACTTAAACGATACAAGAACATGAACATTCTAAAATCCATCAAACTCTTTTCAGCCTTAGCGTTGGTAAGTGCCGTTTGGGGATGTAGCTCCCCAAAGCAAGTCGCTAAATCGTCTTCTTCGGGGGTGTATGATGATCTCTACGCTTCTGCTAGTGAAGCTCGTCCTGCTTCATTACTTAGCCGAGAAAGTCTCTATGCTTCTCAAAATGAAGAAGAATATGCTACACGCAACCCAGAATATAGAGGAGACAACAATACATCACAAAGCACTGATGAATATTATTCACAGAACTGGATGAATTCTCGTAGCTATTATCAAAACCAAACTCCATATAGCAATTACAATAACAACAATGCTTATGGTGTAAATAACTGGTACACAAATCCAGGTATTTCATTTGGTCTAGGTTATGGATATAATACTTGGAGTCCATACGGTTATAGTCCATATAATTCTCCTTATGCCTACGATTCGTGGGGTAGTAGCCGTTGGGGATATGGATCTTATTCTAGCTTTGCTTTTGGCTATAGTCCTTTTGGTTACAGTCCTTGGGGGTATAATTCATATGCCTACAGTCCATGGGGTTATAATAACTTTTACGACCCTTGGGGTTATAATTATTACGGTGGTAGAGGATACTATGGCAATACTTATGTGTATAATAATTATGGCTATGGCTCGGTGGTTACTGGTGCGAACGGTGGCTATTCAAACGGGGGATATTCAGCTCCTGTAAAACGTACTCGTGATAATTATTCACAATCGGCTTACAACGGTAACTTCAATAATGGAAGCGCTGCAACTGGTAGCCAAAGGGGTGCAAGAACAAATTCTAGCTACTCGAATAGTAACGATGGATATTATTCTCGCCCACAAAGAGCAAATACCACTTACAGTACTAATGGCAGTAATTCTACTAACAATCGTAGTAGTAATACTAACAATAATGCTTGGAATTGGTCAAACAACAATTCATCAACCAACAATAGCAGTAGAACAACTACAAGTTCATCGTGGGGTGGTTCATCTAGCGGTGGGTCAAGTAGTGGCGGTGGTGGTGGCGGATCTAGCTCTAGCGGTTCACGTGGTCCACGTTAAAAATATTCAAAAAGTTAATATAAACAATAAGCCTCACAGAGAAGTACTTTGTGAGGCTTTTTAACGTTTTCTTGAAAAGATTCTTTAAAAAGAAATGAGGGCATTTGGTGTTTTGAATGTCTTAGTCTAAATTACAAATTGCTTTGCTCACATGCTAACAATGTTGTGTTTATTCAATAAACCGATAACATTTTTTAAAATTTATTAGATATGAAAATCCCTATTCGTCTAATTGCTGCATTTTCGATATTATCAGTTGTATCCGCAAATGCCCAAGACAATAACTTCGATGCTTTAGCAAAATTATTTAGCCAAACAGCACCCACAGGATCAGCACGTTTTCAAGCCTTAGGAGGCACGCATGCAGCCTTAGGAGCAGACATTAGTTCGGCCATAGGTAATCCAGCGGGTTTAGGCTTTTATACGCGTTCAGAGTTCAATTTTACTCCAGCTTACCAAAGCACTTCAAACACTTCAAATTATATTAATCAAAATACAAAAGCGAATGAAACCAATTTCAATATTGCTAATATCGGTGTAGTATTTGGAGGGAGCCAGCCTCAATATAAAGAGGGATGGCGTGGTTCATGGTCAATCAATTATTCTCGACAAAATACTTTTTATAATAATATTCAGTTTGCTGGAAGAAATAATAGAAGTTCAATAGCAGATGCTTTTGCTAATCAAGTAAACAGAGAAGTGAATGATTATAATTTGGGGTCAAATGATTTTACAGATGCGTTGAAACAAGCACCCAATTTTGATTTAACTAGACATCTTTATGCATGGTCGTATTTAATCACTCCTGTTACTGATAACCAAGGAAATACTAGTTTTGTAGCTACGGAGGGTTCTTTTGATTCAAATCAAAAATATTCCTTTGAATCTACAGGCCGTTCAAGCCAGTGGACTATTGCTTATGGAGGTACTCCTAATGAAAAAACATATATAGGTTTCTCGTTAGGTATTCCAAGCTTTAGGTACGAAACACGTTCGCAATACAATGAACAGTATCTAAACAACACTTCTTTTAATGGACTGACTCAATCTAAATTTTATTCAACAAGCGGAAGTGGGATTAATTTAACATTTGGAGCAATTGTGAAGCCAAATGAAATGATTCGTTTGGGGGCATCAATCACTACACCTACTTGGTATGATATTGATGAAACCCTAAGCTCTAGTTTGCAAGCTGACGTAAACAGTGCCAATGCTGGTAAAGCTGGTGTTGGTATTGGATTGGACGGTACCCCTCTAAATATAATTAATCAGCTTAAAAATGCAGGATATGGTATTCTTGAAAAAAATGGTAGTCGTTATTTAACCTATGTCCCTACGTTAAATACTACACCTTTTAGTGATAATTATCAACTCAGAACTCCCCTTAAATTAAATATAGGAGTAGCGTTTTTCTTTGCTAAAAAAGGGTTTATCTCTGCCGATGTGGAATATCTAGCGTATGGTGGTACAAAAATGAGTACCACTGCTAATGACCAATACCTTGCTGACGATTTAAATTATTATACTCAAAAGTTACAAAGTGATTTAAAAAATGTCTTTAATGTTAAAGTTGGAGGAGAATACCGATTAGGGATGCTAAGTTTAAGAGCAGGGGTGAATTACCAACCTAGTCCGTACTCATTTAATTTTGACCAAGGCTCTAATGCAGTCAATCGTTCTACCATGATTTACTCATCAGGTATTGGTATTAGAACAGGGGATTTTTATGTTGATTTGACGGGACTTTATGCAAAAACACAACAAGCTTATAGTCCATACGTATTAAATAATACAGCAGAGTATAGCTCTGCTATCATTAGTAATAGTTATGTGAAAGGCGTAGCTAGCTTTGGTATTTTCTTCTAAGCTATCCAAGTTCCAAGCATACGTTATCATAAGAAAAGCCAGTCGCTCAATGAGCAACTGGCTTTTTGTGTAACTAAGCATTCTTAAAATTTAACATTCAAACTTGCATTGAAAATGGTACCTAATTGGCTGAATTGTGAGCCATCATAAGTAACATTTGAATAACGACCATTGAACGTAATCAAATTATATTGTTCATAATATTTAGCAGATGGCACATTGTTATTTACATCATAACGTGTTTTAGCACCTGTTTTAACATCGACAAAATCCCATTTAGGCATTATGTTCAAAATGTTGTTTACATTAAATGTAAAAGTAACTTTTGAAGAGAACGGTACACTAACTGATAAATCTGAAACGACTGCTGGAGTAAATTCAGTATCCGTATTAGCATCTAACCCATTTTGGTGGAAATGTGTTTTTCCGAACAATGTATTGTTCAAGTTGAAACTTATTCCTTTGATTAAATAATCGAAACCAAGAATTACTTTATATTTTGGACGAGAAGAGAATAATAAAGCGTCTTGTGTTCTGTCAAAAATAGATTTACCTGCATCAGCAATTACCTTAGGGTTGTTGATAGAAGTGTATTCGTTTACGAATGTATAGTTACCTGCTAAATTGATACCTAATTTACCCATCCCTAATTCAAGGTTTTTCTGAGAAACCACGAAGTCAAGACCAGAAGTAGTAGTATTCAGTGCATTAGCAAAGAAACTTACAGCAACGATACCGTTAGATGTCAAGATATTATCCAAAGCTGTATTACCAGCTGGAGTACCTGAAATTTCAGAACCTAATACGATACGGTCTTTAACTTTAATATTGTAATAGTCAAAAGTAACACTTAGGTTTTTAGTAGGATTTAAGCCTAAACCAAGCGTAAAGTTTGTCGATTTTTCAGGCGTTAATTTTGGTACTCCCAAGGCAAAAGCTTGTGGACTTACGTTATTAACAACCCCTTTTGTTTGAATACCTTGTCCTGGTACAAAACTAGCCTGTGCTTGTTGTTGATAGATTTGGTGCAACAATGGTGCACGGAAACCTGTAGAATACGAACCACGTAACGTAATTTGGTCGCTTATTTTATAACGTGAACTGATTTTGTAAACAGTAGCATCACCAAAATCGCTATAGTGTTCAGAACGTATTGTTCCGTTTACTAAGAATTTATCAGTGAAATCATAGGCTACGTCAAAATATCCACCAAAGTTAAAACGACTATTTGAGCCAGCATTGTTGGGCGTTGTTCCTGGGAATGAATCAGCACCAGTACCTACATAAGAAGAAGTATCACCTACAAAAACAGTGAAGGTTTCAGCACGGAATTCTGAACCAAAAGAAAGGCTTAGTTTATCACTTACTTGTTTTGAAATATCAATGTTTCCAACGTTATGACTAAACTCATATCCACCTGGTTTGAAATAAGTTGGCGAGTTCTTTCCTAAGCTACGGTTTACTGAGTTCGAAACAGTGTATAATTGCTTATTACCGCCCGTTGTAAAGCTCAAATCTGTTTTCCAACCATTGGTTTCACTTTTAACACCTACCGTAGCAGTGTAGTCATTCAAATCTCCTTGGAAAGTAGGTACATAACCCATATATGTTTGACCCGCAGGTGTTAGCAATCCATTATCAGTAGGTCTCCAATAAGGCGTACGATAGTTGGCAAAGCTGTTTACTCTTTTATAGACATAAGCAGCGGTATAGTAAAACTCAGATTTTTCACCTACAGAATATCCACCATTTACCAAGAATTTGGCAGCCGTATTTTCTGGCTGACCATTGATATTCCCAGCATCTGGCTTAATGGCTAAGAAGCTCTTAACTTGTGCCAAAGGAGCATCAAAACCAAGGCTTGCATCCGCTTCTGCATCAGCACTCACTACACCTGGACGGTTTGCCAAAGTAGTACGGCTAAAATCAATGGTATAGTTGATGTATCCTTTTTCAAAATTAGAACCATTGTTTACTGCAAAGCCAATATGTTTTCCATCTCCTTTGCCAGTAACTCCCATCGTTAATGTAGCCGAGCCATAATCAAATTTATCCTTTAAGATAATGTTCATTACACCCGCAATGGCATCAGAACCATACTGTGCAGAAGCTCCATCACGTAAAATCTCCACACGCTTAATCGCTTGTTGAGGAATGGCAGAGATGTCGGCACCAGATTCACCACGACCGGGCGAAGTCTGAATGTACATCAAAGCACTTGTGTTTTTACGTTTACCGTTGATCAAGATTAAGGTACGGCTAGGACCCATGTTACGGATTTCGTAAGGGTCAAGCAATGACGTAGCATCGTTTACAGGAGTATTCACTGTGTTGAAAGATGGCACACGATACTGAAGGGCTTTGTCGAATGATGTTTGGCCCGTAGACTTTAAATCAGCAGCAGAGAGGATATCAAGGGGTAGGGGCGTATCGGTCATCGTTCTTTTAGAGTTTCTACTACCAGTTGATATGACAATTTCATCTAACTGATTACTAGAAGCAACAAGAGCCACCTTTAAAACACCTGTACCCACTGGTACTTCCTGAGTGATGTAACCAATAAATGAAACCGTTAGGGTAGTTACAGAAGTAGGCACTTTTAATGTAAATTCTCCTGTACTAGTTGCAACCGTTCCACGCTTACTACCCTTCATTACAATAGACGCACCCGCAAGGGCTGTACCGTCTTTAGCATCTGTTACTTTACCAGTAATCGTTTTGTCTTGGGCATAGATTTGCCCCTTAAATCCAAGCACCGCAAGGATTACAAGTAGAAAAATTTTTTTCATGTGTTTTTTAGAAAAGATTAATATTAATTTGGTTATTTTAACAAAAAGTTAAATAACTATTTGCAATATAGCATAAAAAAAATATTATTGTGTATCACTTATTTTTAATTTATTTATGTCTAAAAAGTAGAATAATTATTTTTCAAGGAAAAATATGACAAAAAAAAGAGTGAATAATTTTAATCAATTTTAACTTGCTAAATTCAGGAAGAAGGTGTTGATTAAATAGATTTTTATTCTAATTTTATGAATAGGTAAACGTCAAGAAAACGTTAATTTTTCTTTATAAATTATCAGATGTTCATTTGTTGAGAAGCGAAATTGTTTTCAGAATTTCCCATTAACGTATTAAACCCAAATGTATGCTTAGCAGAGTAGCAAATTCTATCTATTGGATGAATCGGTACATCGAACGTGCCGATAATTATGCCCGTTTTATTTCGGTAAACTTCAATTTAGCACTTGACTTACCTCCTGACGTACCTGAACAGTGGGAGCCATTGATTATTGCGACGGCAGATAATTTTATCTTCCAGAAACACTATGATGCCCCAACTCGTGAAAATGTATTGTATTTCATGGCTTTTGATGTAAAAAATCCAAACTCGATATTATCGTGTTTGCTTGAAGCTCGTGAGAATGCAAGAACCATTCGCGAGAGTATTTCTCGTGAAATGTGGGAGTATGTCAATCAAATTTATTGGACGGTAAAAGACGCCGCTGCCGAAAGTAAGTCTTGGGAGTTGGCAAGGTATCAGGGATTCTTGGAAAATATCAAAACTGGTAGCCAGTTGTTTTATGGAATTGTTGATTCTACCATTACCAGAGGTGAAGGCTGGCACTTCGGGCGATTAGGCAGACTGATTGAGCGTGCCGATAAAACAACAAGATTTTTGGATGTAAAATATTTTACACTTTTACCAGAAATTGGAGCCGTAGGTTCCCCGCTCGATTTAATGCTTTGGTCATCTGTATTAAAATCAGTAAGTGCCTACAATATGTTTCGTCAGCAATATCAGGTAATGAATCCGTCGGCCATTGTAGATTTCTTATTGCTTGATAAAAAATTCCCACGTTCAGTAATGCACTGTATTCGTCAGGCTGAATTATCACTTTATGAAATATCTGGAACAGCCATTACGGCTTCTTATTCAAACCCAGCAGAAAAAGCCTTGAGTAAGTTGCGTTCGGAAGTAGAATTTACCGAAATCAAAGATATTTTTGACACAGGTTTGCATCAGTATCTTGATGAATTTCAACAAAAAAATAACGGTGTAGGTAAAGCCATCTTTCAAACTTATTTTGATTTAAAACCCGTAATCAACGAAGAAATTCCCCTAAATATGGTACAACAATAAGTAGTTTTTTTACTTTTGTATGTTAGTTATTTTTACTTATAACTATAAAACCACTTTTTACAAAAAGACAGGAATCATTGGTTTCACATATAACTGATTTTGTACGATTAAACCCGCAATTTAACAATTGCCTGTTTTAGTATAAAAACACTTGATTGAGCCAGCGGTTCAAATAAATTATCGACTGTGCAAATGACATATTGTTTAGGGATTAAAGTACGTGGCGGTTTGGTAGCTATTGCAGATACTAGAATTACTGCTGGAACGGAGGTTTACTCCAACAAAAAGGTATCTATCCACGAAGTAGGTAACCATTCTCTTTTTATAATGACCGCAGGATTAAGATCAATCCGTGATAAATCTGTCATTTATTTCAATAGACTCACCGAAGAAAAAGGCTGTAAGTTTGATTATATGTTTGAAGCCGTCAATGCTTTTGGTGAAATGATTAGGAAAGTTGCTGAGGAAGATAAAGCAATGTTGAAATCAGAAGGATATAATTTTAATTTACATTCAATCGTGGGAGGACAAATGCCCCATGATGACGAACATAAATTGTTTTTGATTTTTCCTGAAGGTAATTGGATAGAAATTAATGAAGGGTTGAAATATCAAATCATTGGTAATTCAAATTATGGAAAACCATTGTTGAACCGTACTTTGTCTTATGAAACATCTTTGGAAGATGCCCTTAAATTAGGATTTCTATCATTTGATGCTACCCAAGTAAGTGCCAGTGATGTTGATTATCCGATTGATGTTATCGTTTATCAAAAAGATAGTTTCAATGTAATTGAACATCGCCTTACGAAAGATGATATGAGCGATGTGACCAAAAAATGGAATGCATTGCTGAAAGAATCTGTTGATAATTTGCCTAATGAATGGCTACAAAATATTTTAGAAAAAAGCTGTGAAGTTTAATATATAATTCGAGGCTTGATATTGTTGAACAATATCAAGCCTTGTAATTTATCCAACTTCCAAGCTATCTTCATGTGTTTTCCTTCCCTTATAACCTTGGTTTATTCCTAATCCATTGGTTTTTTCTAAATCCGTCTTTTATTAATATTTCGAATGTTGAGTATATTTTTTAGTTAAATTTTACTTGAAATTTAACTCTAAATACGAAATTATGAATGAGTTATAAATTTCAATTCTTTTTATTAACAACAAAATGCAAGAGTATATTTATTTAAATGGCCAAATTGTTCCCGCAGAAAAGGCTAATATTCATGTAACTGATCTTGGATTGCTAAGAGGGTATGGTATTTTTGATTTTTTTCGGGCCATCGATGGAAAACCAATTTTTATTGAAGACCATCTGGATAGGTTTGAAAATTCTGCAATGATGATGGGGTTAACTATTCCGGCTTCTCGTGAAGAACTTAAAAATATCATTTTGGAAATTATTAACCTACATCCGCAAGCATTGTTAGGCGTAAAGATGGTAATGACTGGCGGTTATTCTCCTGATGGTTATACCCCTGCTGAACAGTCAAACTTAATTGTAATGGGTAAACCCTTTGAGTTTAAGCCTGCCGATGTGGGAATGAAGCTCATGAGTGTTGAATACAGAAGAGAAATTCCTGAAATAAAAACGCTGAATTATATTGTGCCGATTAGGGCGTTATCCAAAATGAAAGAAAACGGTGCTGACGATGTATTGTATCATCAAAATGGTTTGATTTCAGAGTCTTCCAGAAGTAATATTTTTATCATTAAGAATGAAAAAATCATTACTCCAGTAGAAGGAGCTTTGTTTGGCGTTACCAGAAAGCATATTCTTAATTTTGCTAAAAGATATTTTGTTGTGGAGGAAAGAGACCTAACGACCCAAGAATATTGGGATGCGGATGAAGTTTTTACCACTGGAAGTACCAAAAGAATTGTAGCTATTACGCAAACAGATAATAAAGTATTTAGTGACGGCAAGGTAGGTAAAATAACGAAGAAACTTCAAGATTTGTTCTTAGAACATGAAAAGAATTTTGGGTAAAGAAACATGAGTCATCCCGAATTTTCTCATAAATCTGTACATTTTAAAAGATTTCAAAGATTTTTGGATTTATACTCGACCTTACTTTTTGTCTTGATACAAAAAGTAACAAAAAAATCAAGAATTCCTAAACTCGCTTCGCTCAAACAGTAGGAATTCGATAAAAATCAATCACAAAAAAGGGGTCAAAACTAATTTTGACAGCTTTTTTGTGATTTTAAAATTCGGGATGACTCATGTTTCTATTTATTCATTTTCCTCTTTTTTTCTAATTCCTGTTGTTTCTTTTCTCTACTAGCCAAAGCTTTTAGTTTCTTTTCCATCTCGATAGGGAGCCCTAGTAAATCCCTTAAAACAACTGAAGCACAAACCCCTCCGAAGGCTGCTGGCATATAAGAAATAGTGCCATAGGCAGATTTTTTAAAGTTTGAGCCATCGGTCAACATCAATGATTCTTCCATCATTTTTTCTGTAGAATAAACTGCTTTGATGCCAGAACGAATGCCAAGTTTACGCAAACGCTTGCGGATAAGTGAAGCTAGATAACATTCACGGGTATCAAACAAATCGGCCGTACGAATTTTTGTAGGGTCAACTTTTCCACCAGCTCCCATAGAACTTACTATGCGTAAATTTTTGTGATGCGCTGTTGTTAATAACGTTAATTTCGGAGTGATAGAGTCGATACAGTCCATCACATAATCAAAATGATTGTTTGTTAGTATTTCTTCTACGGCTTCTGGCGAAAGAAACTCACGAATACTTGTCAACTTCAACTCAGGATTAATTGCCAATAGGCGTTCTTCCATCAAGTCAGCCTTAGGCTGTCCATGGGTTGTTGAAAGAGCCGGCAATTGCCTGTTTCTATTAGAAGGGTCGACGACATCACCATCTACGATTGTCATCGTTCCTACGCCCGAACGGGCTATAAATTCTGCTGCAAAAGAACCAACGCCACCAAGCCCTACAACCAATACATGAGCATTTTGTAGTTTCTGGATACCTTCATCGCCTATTAATAATTTGGTTCTACCAAGCCAAGCTAAATCACTCATTGTTCAAGAATTATGCTCATAAACTTCGTTGTTATGAGCCCGTAAAAGGGTAGTTACCCTGAGTTTACAAAATTACTGAACTATCATTAATTTTTCAGATAAGTAAATAAATCCTTGATAGAATTGTAGAAAAAAATGCACACTTATAAAAATTTGTGTAGAATTTGTATTGACAAATCCACCTACTTTTTAAATATTTTACTGGCATATAAATTTATATATGAAGACTATATCACTAATAATTTCCGAAACTTGTTCAACTATTAATCAATATGGGAAGCCAAAATAATATTGTAGAGAGTGAAAAAATTCTTGTTGACGGAATGGGAGCAATCATTCACGAAAATGGAGTATTTTTTAGAGTATGGGCACCGAACGCTCAAGAAGTAATTGTTTTTGGCTCATTTAATGACTGGGATTCATCCGAATTCCCTCTTGAACATGAAGGAAATGGCTATTGGGGCGGTAATGTCTTTAGTGCTAAAGCTGGAGATGAATATAAATTCTTTTTGAAAACTCCTTCTGGAGATTTACAAAGAAACGACCCGTATGCTCGTAAACTAACTAATTCCATAGGGAATTCAATAATATATGACCAAACTAATTTTGACTGGGAAGAAGATGATTTTCAAATGCCAACTTGGAATAAGTTGGTTATCTATGAACTGCATGTGGGTACTTACCATGTGAAAGAAAAAGGTAAAGTTGGCGATTTCTATAGCTTAATTGAAAAACTTGATTACCTACAACAGCTAGGAATCAATGCCATAGAAGTGATGCCTCCTTTTGAATTTCCTGGAGATTTTTCATGGGGATATAACCCATCATATCCGTTTGCTATTGAATCAAGCTATGGTGGACCCGATGCCTTCAAGGCATTTATCAAAGCTGCTCATCAACGCGGTATCGCTGTGATTTTAGATGTAGTCTACAATCATTTTGGACCAACAGATATGGATATGTGGCAGTTTGATGGCTGGCAAGAAAATGGTTTAGGGGGCATTTATTTCTACAATGACTGGCGTTCGGCTACTCCTTGGGGAGATACTCGTCCTGATTATGGAAGACCAGAAGTGCGTCAGTACATTCGCGATAATGCTATTATGTGGTTGGAAGAATTCAGAGTAGATGGACTCAGAATGGACATGACACCCTACATCAGAAGTGTAAAAGCCAATGAAGATTTAGGCACTACTATTCAAGAAGGGTTAAGTTTAATCAGGATAATTAATGCTGAAGTTGCTGAAAAATATCCTTGGAAAATCGTCATTGCAGAGGATTTACACGGCTTAGACTCCATCACCGACCATTTAGGCAATGAATGTGGCTTGGGCTTTGGAAGCCAATGGGATGCCAATTTTGTACATCCAATCAGAAATGTTTTAATTACACAAGAAGATGAAAACCGTAGCATAGAAAGTGTTTGTATCGCTTTGTTAAATAAATATTCAGGAGATACTTTTAAAAGAGTAGTCTATACCGAATCACATGACGAAGTAGCGAACGGTAAGGCAAGAGTAGCTGAAGAAATAGCTTTTGATAATGTTAATAATTGGTACTCAAAGAAAAGAGCATCATTAGGCATTGCTTTGGTAATGACGGCAGGAGGAATCCCGATGTTGTTCCAAGGGCAAGAATTATTAGAGGATAAATGGTTTTCAGACACTGATCCTATTGACTGGAGCAGAGCTGAAAAGTTTAAATCTTTCACCAGTTTGCATCGAGATTTGATTAAACTACGTCTTAATCATGACGGTAATACGGAAGGATTAACAGGACAGAATACTCAGATTATTAAAACTGACGAAATCCATAAGATTATAGTTTTTCAACGTTGGAGCAAAGGTGTGCCTGGTGATAACACCGTGGTTATACTTAATTTTTCTAATAAGTCTTATGAAGATTTTTCAATAGGCTTCCCTCAACAGGGAATATGGAAATTGAGATTTAACAGCGATTGGGAAGGCTATGATAAAGGTTTTGATAATTTTGATTCAACGAGTATTCGTACAGAACAAGGAGAATATGACGGAATGCAACATCACGCTTCCATTTCAATTGCCCCTTATACGGCATTGATTTTCTCTCAGGATAAGATGAATTACTAGCGGTGGGTAGAGGGCATATATTCACAAGGAATGTTACGGCATTCCTTGTGTTGTTTTAAACAAGAATGATATTTTTCCATAAAAAAACATTAATATTTTACTTATCTCAGAGAAAAAATCATTTATAGTAGACAACACTGTTTATATAAACAATATACCTGAGTATTTTAGAGTTCCATAGACAAAAAGTAGTTAAAAACATTAATTTCAAACGTATCTCATGAAAAAAATAAGCATTATTACATTGATAATGAGTTTTCTGGTTATCAATTCTTTTGCACAATCACCCGATTCTGTCTTCAATAAATTTTATGAAAGTACTGGTGGTTTGCCACTTTGGAAGAAAGTAAAGACTTATACCTTAAAGCAATCGTTTGTTGCCAATGCAGCCACTGATTATGACATGGAAGTGAAGGCATCATTACCAGATAATTCTATGCTTAAAACAAAAACGATTATGAAGCGTAGTTTTATTTATGGCAAAAGTACTGCAGACGCCTTTTTGAAAATTCCGACTGGAAGCCGTGATAAGGCTATGATTTATGATGTAAAAGACCTAAGCGCAAAAGAACAAGCGAATATGAAAAGAGAAGTAGGCGATTTCTTATTACCATTCTTGAATTATGAAGAAAAAGGATATATCGCTACTTATGTAGGTTTAGAAGTGATTGGAGCCCAAAGATTACACCATATTGAGTTGAAGGGCAAAGATATCAAGCACGATTTGTATTTTGATAATATCACTAATTTCCTTACGAAGGCTAAATATAAATTGCCTACTGGTGAAGAAATTACACAAGATTATAATGTTTATACAACTTCTGATTTTGGTTTAAAATATCCATCAGCAGGTACTTATTACAGCAGTATTGATAAAAAAGTGGTTAAGTTGACAAACGTCTTCATTTTTAACCCAGTTTTTGAAGCTAATACTTTCAAACGCTAAACAATAAATAGTAAATATCAATCCAATTGAACAGATTGGATTGATATTTTTTTGTAACACACATCACATACTATGGATAAATAATTACTACTCTACCCGATGAAAAATCAGAATTAATAAAAAAAGGCTGAAATTTGTAGTTCCTAAGCAACAAATACAGCCTTTTAATGAAAAATATCATCGGTATCAAAATTAAAGATTTATTC
>NZ_JAYFUL010000064.1:0-27154 GCF_034928825.1 Arcicella aquatica
TAAATTAAACATTTGGACATCCGATGGAACAAAAAAAACAGACCCAAATCAAACTATATTACAATTTTAAGTACATTAAACAAGATAATAAATCTGTCAACCTATTTTAGGCAAGCACAAGATGTGCTAACAATAAATCTATATTTAGGTTATCTGTTTTATATTTAAAACAAGACAGACAAAGTCCATTTTTAATCACTATTTACTAATTACCAATCACTTTACGAAACAAAGATTCTACTGTTCTACTTAAATCTTCTGAAATTCTAAAAAACAAAACTCCTCCACCAAAAACAATCGTTATACAAATTGATTTGATGGCAATGTTTACAAAGCTCATCCAAATATCCCCTTCAAAGCTAGGAATCAATAAAGTAATGCCGTAAGTAAGCAATCCCAACAAAATAGTTTTTACGGTATTCAAGCTAAAAGGCTGTAATTGAAGCTTGTGTTTAATAAAGAAAAACTTCACCAAATTATACACTACTACAGAAACCAACATCGCCAAGGCCGCACCATTATAACTATAAATTGGGATAAAAATAAGGTTGACCAACAACAGCACAATAAAGCGAATGATATAAAACCCAAAGTCGTATTTATAATATGGAGAGTTTTTTAAAATTTCAGAATTGAGTCCAGTAGCCATATCGAAAATGCTGTATAAACCCACCATCAACACGACAAATTTACCCTGACTATACGTTGCTGCATTGGGAATAATTTGAAAAACTTCATCGATGTTCGTCCATATACCAAGAAATAAAAAGCCTCCTACAATCAATAAATTCAAAGCAGATTTCTGATAAATTTCTTCGATATGTGCTAAATTATTATTCTTCCAAGATTCTGCTAAAAGAGGCTCGCTGATAGAAGCAATGGCATTTCTGGGAATAGCTATCACCATACCAATGCTAGAGGCTATAAAGAAAATGGCTGTACTATCTAACCCACCTTTATAGGCAGGAAGCATCAATTTTTCAATGTTGGGTAAAATTGTCGCTGTTGCTCCGCCCAAAATTGTCCATAACCCATACATATACATTTCTTTGAAAATTGGCTTCTTCAAGAAACTAAAGTCGAAACGAAGATAAAGCTTACCTAAGATTTTAATATAAATTAATAAGAAACAGATATTCAAGAAATAGACCAACATGATTCCATTAATCAATTGGTCGAAAGTAATGAACTTAAAACCAAAGAGCAGTGCTAAAATTGAGTTGGAAGATTTCAGGAAAATTTCTCTGAGTATTGTCGGTACTACAATCCGCAAATGTACTTTGCTGTAGGTCTCTAAGGTAGAGGTATATAAAAGAAAAAAAGTAATAAAGGGCAAATACCAATAATATTGAATTAGCAAAGGTGAGTTGTCCAAATAAACAGACTGGAAGACACTCTTTATACCTACATAAGCGATTAAAAATAAGACAAAGCCTACTAATGGAGCAAGCAACAGATAGCCCAAAAAGCCATTGTGTTGTTTATCAGGATCAGAAAATCTACTAAAAAACCTTACTCCTACATGGGGCGTTCCTAAATTTGAAAAAGCAGCAAATACCTGTGGAAAACCAATCAAGGCAGTATATAGCCCTAATTGCTGAGGAGATAAAAATTTATTATAAAGAAACAAAACATTGACCGTTCCGATAACTACTCCGACGTAGGTAACAATAGAACTTTTAATGCTTTGACGTATGACGATGCCCATATAAAAGAATTAAACTACAAAATTATTTCGAGAACCCCCGTTTATACTTTTGTCTTGATGAATAGAGTTGAATAAACTTAATCTTCAAACCCAATCCGATAATTAGTATTTGCCAACCTCTTTTCCAAGATTGCTGTGTAATTTGTGTTATAATGTTAGTTAACCACAGTGCTTGAAATTTCAACATGGCTTTAAAAAAGCCCCAACGTACATTTTTGATTAAAGCCAAGTATTGTCCATAAAACTGCATTTTTTCAGAATAACTAAGCCCTGATTTATTAATACTTTTTGAACGATTTTCACGAGCATGAACAATACTAGCCTTTGGAACAAAGCCGATTTTATATTGATGAAAAAGCGTACGATTGACAAGGTTGACATCTTCGCCATACATAAAAAAATCAGGGTCGAATAATCCTATTTTCTTAAAGGCATCTACATTTAATAACCAAGCAGCTGCATTAATAAATGGAATCTCATAGATTTCCTGCTTTTTATCAAAAAAAGTATCTGAAGCCCATCGCCAGTTTTTAGACGTTGCCAAGTACATTCCAAAACCTTCATCCAAAGCTGTTTTAGTAGAGTTGTAATGTACAGGACTAATAATTCCATAGTCAGGATGTTGCTCTGCTACTTGTAACAAACGCTCAATACAGTCATTTTCAATCAGCCAAGCATCTTGGTTAAGTAAAAAAACAAATTCAGCATTTTGTGCGATGGCATACTCAATGCCCAGATTGTTAGCCCTCCCAAAACCAATGTTTTCAGTTAATTCAATCAGTTTTACATGAGGAAATTGTTTTTTAATTAATTCTTTTCCTTCTTGCTGAGGTGAATTGTTATCAACAACAATAATTTGTTGTTTGAAGGCACTATTATCAAAACTACTTAAACAGCGTTCAATCCATTCAATTCCATTATAATGAACGATAATAACCCACGTATTTTTATGAATGATAGCTCCCATCTTCCTAAACTATGCCTTCAACAAGCCTAAGTTTTTAGCAATTTCTGGGCGACAAATCAAATAGTTCGATTCGTCTGTAGCAATAATACTATCTTGTAAAGTAGTTGTACCATCTTCGTCGATGCTATAAAACAAATAATCGCAACCCTTTAGAATCTCCTGAACTTGTTTTCCCAACGCATCTGTAAAGATTTCGATTAATAACGTAGGTTGAAATTTTTGCAAATACTCACCCATCCCTCGCAAGGCTTCTGGCTCGTGCATTTCAACATCCACTTTCATTAAATCAATATTACTGATATTGTTTGCTTCTATATAATCCTTTAAGGTAGTGGCTTTTACTTTTGCCTCAAAGCGAGTGTCTTTGTGCGTAGCATGACGAACATCAGAGAAGTCTTTATTCAGCGTTGCACTATAGTTATTTGCTTCTGGAATATCATACAATGTAAGCTCTCCTGTAAAGTCGGAAACTGCTATCCATTCTGCCTTTACATCATAATTGTTTAGTTTACAATTGGCTACATACTTTTCATGTGTTCTTTTCACAGGTTCAAATCCAAATACTTCTGCCTTTGGATTTACACTTTTTGTTAATAAAGAGTACATTCCTGTGTTAGCACCCACATCAAAAACCACCTTTGAGGTTTTTGATAGCTGTGTCCATAGTCTTAAAGAATATCCTTCCCGTCCAACGCCCAAGCCTACCCAAAACAAGCCATCTTCAATAATAAATCCATGCGTATTGTAATGATTGATGTAGAAAGATTTATCATTTTCTACTTTCACTTTAAATTTTCCATCAAAAAAAAGATGACGATATACAGATTTTGAAGGAATATAGACTGTTCTGATAAGCTCAAATAGTTGTCTTTTAAAAGGGATATGCTGATAAATTGTTTTCAGTACACTATTTTTGTTAATTTGTGTCATCTTTTAAGGTTGGTTATTGTATCTAAGGCAAAGTTACAGTTTTTAAGATAGCCCCAAAAATTTGATTTTACTTGACCCCTAAATATTGTATTAATTCGCAAATTTAACGAATGAAAAATTCTAATATTAAATTCCCTTTCTTAGGAAAGAATATTTCATCTTCAACAACCTCCTTTATACCTTTTGTATTCTTTTGTTCATTCGTTTTTTTCGCTTATTATTGTTTGATTACCTGCTGGCATTACACACAAATATCAGATTTTAAAAACTATTATGACGAAGCACTTTTGTATTTAACAATGGGCAAGATGTCTAAACAATTTCTTTTCTTTCAAGCCCCTGGGCATCCATTTCTGATAAGTAAGGTTTTTCGTATATTTGATTCATCCAACCCTTCTCTGATACAGTTCCTTAATCTTTGCCAATACCTTACTGCCATTGTTCTTACACACCTAAGCTTTAAAACACAGTTGTCATGGATAAAATACCTCGGAACCATCAGTCTTTCCATCTGTGTATCCTATCTAAGCTTAATGGGCTTTTTAGCAGCAGAGTTTAATTTTTTATTCTTTTTTGTGTTGGGTAATTTTCTATTAATCAAGTATTTGCAAAAAGGAAATTCTTTTGGTATTTTACCAATAACTTTTTTACTTTTATCAATTGCTTGTATTTTTGGAATAGCACAGTTTGTTCGTCCACTGAGTTTTTATTATTTACTTTTTTTCGGAATAGGGCTAGCTTACTTAAAATGGTTTAGTCCAAAAACGAAACTTTCTATGATGCAAGCAACACTTTGGCAATATGTACTTGTCTTTATAGTATTCTTAATTGTTTCGGTAGGTTTATATCAGAATATATCGGGGAAATGGTCTTATCAACCTCCACAAAATGGTCTTTGGAGCATTTATGTAGGGTTTAATGCCAAAGCCAAAGGAAGCTATAATGCTGAAGACATTACTCAATTCAAGGAAATTGCGGAACCGTTTGACTGGAATGGTGAAACTTTACGAACAATATTAAAACCAAAAGCTATTGAAAGAATCAAGGCTAATTGGCTAGAAAACATTCGTCAATCTCCACAACGAGCAATGCGTTTATTAGTTCCTTATTTTACCTCTTATTGGTTTTTTGCTAAAAGTATTCCACCTAATACTAATTCCATTTGGAATTTATTACTCAAAGCCATTTTTATGTTATCAACGCTTACTGTGTTAGTCAGTTATCTTAGTAATGGCATTTATCTTGTTAAACTATTGAGAAAAAAGCATTTAAATTCAGTAGAAGTATTTGCATTTTGTGCTTTATTCAGTGCTTTTTTATATATTTTAATTCATGTTTTTTGTTTAGAAATCCAGCCCAGATATGCCGCACATTTGGTATTTTTAAATCTTTGGATTTTGCCCTTAAGCCTAGAAAGTTTCATACAACCAAACCAAAAATTTCAATGAATCGTCTTAACTCATTACTATTTTCTATGATGTTGTTACTGTGCAATATCTCTATGAATTTTGCCCAAGTACGTCGCTCATTAGGTCCTCCTGTAAACCATCCAACCTTTAATGAATATGCCCCTTCTATCAGCGCCAACAACAAAACAATGATTTTTGAAACCGACCGTGCTGGTGAGGGAAAATGGGAATTGTATTATACCACAAAAAATGAAAAAAACAGATGGACTCCCCCAAAGCCTATCGTTAATATCAACAAAATAGGGAAAGACAATGATTTGATTGGTGGGCCTTCTATTACTTATGATGGTAAGACTTTGTATTTCTTTGCCTCTTTTGAAGGTGGTCAAGGCGATATGGATATCTATTCTTCTTCATGGAATGGCACAGATTGGTCTGAACCAAAACCTGCCAGTACTAATATCAATACCAAAGCTTATGAAGGTTTTCCATCTGTGTCATCTGACGGGAAATCAATGTATTTTATCCGTGACAATTTTTCTAAAAGAAAAGATAAGGCTTTGTGTTATACCATCTGGGTATCTAAAAAACAAGATGATGATACATGGGGTGTAGCCGAGAAACTCCCAGCACCCATCAATGTGGATTGCGAGAAAGCTCCTAGAATAATGGCTGATAACCGTACATTGATTTTTAGCTCTGTTCGTAAAGAAGGTGTTGGTGGCTTTGACTTGTACCAATCTTTTCAAGAAGATGATGGTTCGTGGAGTACACCTATCAACTTGGAATACATCAATACCGAGGAGGATGACCAATTTGCCTCTGTTTCTGCCGCTGGAGATTTAATGTATTATCATACTGCTGGTGATATTTATACCGTAACGATTCCTGATAAATACAGAAAATACAAGCTAGTAACAGTTGATGGAAAAGTAATAGATGCCATTACGAAACAGCCAATCGCTACCAAGTTGACTTCAAAGAGTTCTAATGTAAAAGAAAGAGCTATTAATACGGTGGTGGATGCCAACGGTCTATTCTCTATTATTTATCGTGTAGGAAGCAAATATGATATAACTACGTCGCCATTAGCTGATTATTTGCCTTATCGTGGTAAAATGGACATGACTACAGCTAAAGAAACGGATAACATCGAGAAGAACATTGAGCTAATTCCGAAGAAACTGGTTTTCCAATTTCAATTATTAGACAAAGACACGAAGGCTATTCTGAAAGACCCGAAAGTAAAAGTAATGGATGCCGAAACGAAGCAACTATTAGAGGTAAAAGTAGATAAGGATATTGCTAGTGTTACTCTTGAAATTGGAAAGCCTTATAAATTTGCCGCCAATGCCTTGGGATATGCCTTTTTCTCTCGTGCGTTCAAGCCTGATACAGTGGATGCTTTCCGTGACCGTTTAAAGAAAGTGCCGTTGGCAGTGTTGAAGAAAGATGTGGTAGTTCAATTACAGGATATTACTTTCGAGACTGGTAAGGCTGATTTAAAGCCTGAATCTGGTGAAGAATTAGATCGTCTGGTGACGTTATTGGATGGTAACAAAACTATTAAAGTAGAAATTTCCGCTCATACTGATGATGTTGGAAATGACGATACGAATTTGAAGCTTTCAGAAAAAAGAGCAAAAGCTGTTGTGGATTATCTAACAGCAAAAGGTATCAAGGCCGACCGTATGACCGCCAAAGGCTATGGAGAAACCCAACCGCTAGTGCCGAATGATACTGATGAAAATAAAGCAAAAAATAGAAGGGTACAATTTAAAATCAATTAATTGTTGTCGCTATTTATAAATAAAGTCCCTAGCATGTTTGATAATGCTAGGGACTTTATTTTAATCAACCTCCGACCTTAAAATTATTTATTGCCTCCTCCGAAGTGATAACCTACTCCTAACCATGCCCTAAAAGTACCAGCCGTTCCATCATAATTCACATAAGGGCTTAATTCAAAATTAATGCTTACTTTAGGTGTCTTTTCAAAAGGATACGAACGCATTCCTATACTTCCAAAATAGCCTTTTACGACGTCTTTATTATCGACAAGGGCTGCTACAATGCCTAAGTTTACCCCGCCACCAGCATAAATATTGGTGTTCTTAGTATAGCCAAGATTAACCATCAAAGCAGGTTCAGTATTCAAAGATGAAATAAATGAGTTCATCTGAAAACGGAAATCCATCCAAATCACTTTTGTGGGATTGGTAGCCACAGAAAGTTGATTACTAAAGGGATAATAGCTGATAGCTTGTGCACTAACTTTTTGAGTAAAAAATTGTAAAATAAAGATTATTAAAAATAGCTTTAATAGTTTCATGAATTCGATTGTTAGGTTCTGATTATTTATTCTGTTAGTATGTTTTATTTTTCTATTTATTTTCCCGCAGATATTGCAGATTAAAACTGCTGATTTTCGCAGATACGCATTATCAGTGAAAATCAGCGTAAAAAATCTCAGCAAATCAGCGGGTATAATCGTTACAACTGATGTTAACAAAACTCCGCATTCCAAACTCAAAACTCCACCCTCCTCAGTATCCTAATTCATTCAAAGCGGCTTTTGCTTTGTTGTCTATAGAATTTTTGTACTCGTGTTTTTTATACGATATAGCTTTTTCAAAATAGCTTTTTGCCTTTACCTTCTCTCCTTTTGCCTGATAAATATAGCCCAATTGCAAGGCTGAACTAGCTCCAAAAGATACGCTCTGCTGTTCAGATAATACAATAGTACGTTCATAAAAAGGAATTGCTTGCTGAATATTGTTTGATAACTGCAAAATTCTTCCTTTTCGGTAGTTAAATTCCATTCGGTCTTGAATTAGTTCAAAATTACCCTCAGAATATTTTTCTAAAATTGCCAAAGCTTTATCGTAAAAACCGCCATCACAAGCCAAACGAGCTTTCATCAGTATTTTCTGACTAATGGGTTTCTTAGGGTTATCTGCTAAATAATTTTCAGCAAATTTAGTAGCGGCTTTGTCTGCTTCCACGATGTTTTCTCCAGAAGCCTTTACTCGCTCTAAAAAAGCTCGTCCTTTCGCATCTTCATTATTGAGCCAATAGCAAAGGAATATTTTATAGTAAGTATCTTTTACAAAGTTAAAGCCTTTGTATCGAGGCAAAAAATTTTGAAAGCCTTTTGATGCTAATTGGTATTGCCCCTTTTGCAGTAAAATATCTGCTTTGAGGTATTCCAGAAAAGGAAAGGCTACATATTCGTTTCCTTCGGGGCAGTTTTCGAGGATGTTATAAGCTATCTCGCTTTTACCTTCTTTCATTAAAGTAGTAGCGCCCAAAAACTGAAATAGTAAATTGTCTTGATGGTGATGGATAAACTGCTGGAAATCATTGAGTTTTTTGGAATTGAATTTTAAAATATAGGCATGTACAATATAATAAACCAACTGTGCTTCTTCACTAAAAATACTGTCTTTCTGGATAACATGTTGGATTTCACTTAACCCTAATTTCACATTTCCTTTTAGTCCAATTAGTTTAATAACCCACTGGTAATTTTCAGGAGTCGAGCCAATTAAAATATGAAGTAAACCTAATGATTTTTGATTGGGCAGAAAATCTGGAAATTCTTTAGCATTGGCTTCCAACAACTTGTACGCTTTGATTATTTCCCAACTACCTTTGGTTTCATGCCCGAATTTTAATTTCACAAAAGCGCTATGTAGGTGTATTTCTGCTTTTAGAAAACGTTGATAGGGGGATTTTTTGTCTAGACTTTCGATAAAGTCCAATCGCAGGTCTTGGTTATCAATGAATTTTTCATAAAGCGATTTATCTTCCGTAATCATTAACTCTACCAAATCTGCATAACTCCTCAAATAGGGATTCACTCCATTAACTGCCTTATCATTTGCCAAAATACTTCTACCATTGGCAATCTTCAATTTCAAAATTTCTGAATACGCCTTTTGCATAGAGGCATTCATATTGAAGTCTGAGGATTTACCTTGAAAAGAAAACAACAAAGGATATATCCCAAAACATAGATAGATGATTTGGGATATAAGTTTAGCAAACCTATTGGCAACAATATTAGGGCGGTTCAAAGAGGTTTGTATCATTGTAATAAGTTTGTTATTGTACAAACGAAATTTATGCAATAATATTTAATGGCTTTGTCTGCTATTGTATTCAATAATCATTGGTTAATGAATATGAAAAAAGCCCATAACTACTATGTTACGGGCTTTTTTGATAGCAAACCTAAGGGCTTATTTTTTAGAAATGAAAACGATGTCTTCAACATCCGCCAAAATACGTCCGCAGTGTTCGCAAACAATTATTCTTTTCTTGTCTTTAATATCAGCCTGACGTTGCGGTGGCACTGCACTAAAACAGCCTCCACAAGCACCACGTTTTACTAAAACAACCGCTAAACCATTTGGATAATTGCCACGTAATTTATCATAAGGGCGTAATAAACGTTCTTCAACGAATTTTACAGCCTTGTCACGATTGTTCATCAATTTTTGCTCGTCCTCTTCGCTTTCTGCAATCAAAACACTTAGTTCTTTTCTTTTTGCATCAAGGTCTTTTTTACGAGTATTCAAACGAGTTTCTGTTTCAGAAACGTCATCTTTTTTATTCAAAATCTTGAATTCAAATTCACGGGTACGCTTATCTGCTAATTCCATTTCAAGTTGTTGCAATTCAATTTCTTTAGAGATTGCATCATACTCACGGTTATTACGCACATTCATTTGTTGGTCTTTGTATTTATTTACCAACTTTTCAGCTTCTTTCTTTGCATTACGATTTTTTGTAATGTCTTCTTCCAAAATAGCGATTTCTTTGTTGAATTTGCTAATACGGGTTTCAATACCAGCAACTTCATCTTCCAAATCACGTACTTCTTCGGGTAAATCGCCACGCATCTTTTTGATGCCATCCAAGGCTGAATCTATGTTTTGAAGCTTCAAAAGAGCTTCTAATTTCTGAGCAATGGTTGTTTCGGTTGCTACTGCTGCCATTGGTTATATTCGGTTTTATCTGTGTAACCGCTATCGGTATTAAGTTATTGTTGCAAAGAGACTAAATATCGTCGATTTTAGGGAAAGATAATTAATCTATTCGATCCAATAACAAATCACTGATAACTAAATTCAAAAATACTGTACAGGGTTTGTATTGACCTGACTTTTGAGAACCGCAAAATTACTAAATTTTTCAGACAAATACCTAACAATTAACTCCTTTGTATAAACTTCTGATTCATAATGTCCTATATCGCAGATAATAATTTGATTTTCGGCATCAAAAAACTCATGATATTTGTAATCTGCTGTAATAAACACGTCTGCGCCCTGTCTGATAGCATCTCTTAGTAAGAATCCACCCGCTCCTCCACAAAGCGCAATTTTCTTAATTGCTTTGCCTAATAATGGTGTATGACGCACCACTTTCAAATTCATTTTAGTTTTTAACATCGTCAAAAAATCAATTTCTGATAAACTTTCAGGCAACGTTGCGATGACACCTGAGCCTACCTCTTGATTTTCATTTTCTAAAATGCTTAAATAATAAGCTACTTCTTCATAAGGATGTACTTTTTTTAATGCTCTCAATATTTGAAACTCCTGATGTGCATCAAAAATTACTTCTATCCTATTTTCTGATACTTCTTCAGCTTCATTCAAGGTTCCAATAAATGGGGCGGCACTGCCCGAGGGAGTAAACCTTCCTGTTCCTTCAGTCGAAAAACTACAGTTTTTATATTCCCCTATTTGTCCAGCCCCTGCGATATGAATTGCTTCTAATACTGCTTTGGTATTTTCGACAGGAACGAAAGTCACTAACTTCTTTAAGATTTGCTTTTTTGGCGAAAGGATTCTTACATTTTCTAAGCCCAACTTTTCAGCAATCATATAATTTACACCGCCCTTTACACTATCTAAATTGGTATGTGTAGCATAAATAGCAATGTCATTTTTGATAGCCAGCATTACGGCACGTTCTACATAATTCTTTCCATTAAAACGTTTCAACCCTTTAAAAACAATAGGATGATGTGCTACGATGAGGTTACAGTCACGTTTAATGGCTTCATGGATGATATCTTCGGTACAATCGAGCGTAGCCAATATGCCTGTAACAGTGGTTTCGGGCGAACCCACAATTAAGCCTGCATTATCATAGCTTTCTTGGTAGGCTAGCGGTGCGAGTTGCTCTAAATAATTAGTAATATCTTTGATGCTTGGCATGAGTCTGTGTTATTGAAATTGGATACAGCCTCAAAAATAGAAAAGGAGCAACAATATATTGCCCCTTTTTACAATTTAGGTTTAGAAATTAATCTCTTTCGACAGAACTTCCACCAGAAATACTTCTTTCCAGTGTGGGTGTTCCTCGGTATCTTACATTACTTGCCCCTGAGGCTGTTACCCTCAAAAATCGTATTGCATTTACTTTTACTCTACTTGCGCCCGAAACATCAAGGGTTTGTTCACCTGTAATAAAATTGAAATTGTTTACCTGAGATGCCCCAGAAACTGAGCTGATAATTTTTTCGCCATATCCCTTCATAATCAATTGCGATGCTCCCGAAACATCAAAATTTAGGTTCTGAGCATCCAAGTCGGTTTCAAGTTTAGAGGCTCCAGAGAGATAAATAGTTAGATTTTTGACAGAAAATCCTTCAACGTAAGAATTGGATGCTCCATAAAAATCTACACTTCTCAACGTTGGCATCGTTATATTGATATTCATATTGTATCTGCGACTTCTATAATTGATGTACTCAACATACAAAATACCGTTTCGAACGTATACATCTAAATCATTGAGGTCTTCTTCGTCACCAATGGCTTGTATTCCATAACTATTCCCTTGGGAAACATTTACATGAAATGCACTTCCCATCTTTAATTGATCAAAGTTTTTTAAATAAAAAAACTCTTGTTGTTCTCTATAAGCAGGCAGAGGGTCTTCTATATGAATAAAACAGGAAGAAAGCGAAGTAAGGATAAATAGCGTTAAAGCAACTATTAAAGTTTTTTGCGAGGTTTTCATATAAATAAAGCGTTTAAGTTTTATGTTTGTTGAAGTATAGACAATAAGATATTCTTTAACCCCTATATAGCGCTAGATAATGATAATCTCTTCATAAAAGTAATGACGCCTAAAAATCTATATATTATTGCTGGATGTAATGGAGCTGGAAAAACGACTGCTTCATTCTATATTCTACCAAATGTGCTTGATTGTAAAGAATTTGTTAATGCTGATGAAATTGCAAAGGGATTGTCTCCATTTCAACCTGAAAAGGTAAGTCTTGAAGCAGGGAAAATAATGCTCAATCGAATAGATGAATTATTAGAAAAGAATCTAGATTTTGCATTGGAAACGACTCTTTCATCAAAAGCTTATGCTAAAACCATTCAAAGAGCTCAGCAAAAAGGATATTTCGTGACACTTTTATTTTTTTGGCTAGAAAGCGTTGAACTCGCAAAGCAGAGAGTAAAAATTAGAGTAAGTGAAGGTGGACATAATATTCCTGAGGATGTCATAGAAAGACGTTATCAAAGGGGCATAAACAATTTATTTGAAACCTATTTACCTTTGTGTGATAATACTATGCTTTTTGATAACTCAGATAAAATGCCTATTTTGGTTATGAAAAAAGTGAAAGATGAAGAAGTAGAAATAAGTGATTTTGCAAAACTTAAAATTATCCAACATGGAAAAGTATAAAATCTTAGAATTACAAAATAGAATTGTTGAAGGCTTAAAAGTATCAGCTTCTAAAATGATTGAAGCAAAGAAGAAAAACAATGGAAATTTGGTAATTTTTAATGATAATAAAATTAAAATTATCAATGCTAAGAAAGTTAAGATATAAAAATAATCATCCGTTTCATCTTTGATGATTATTTGTAAATTTAGTCGATAAAGAAATACCCTATGAAAGTACGCCCAAGTGTTGCAATTGTTGAAAATGAAAAAGTATTATTAATGCGTTATCGCTATGGTGATACAGATGTGTTTAATTTACCGGGTGGAAATGTAGACCCAGGAGAAACCCTCACAGATACCCTTATTAGGGAGTTACAAGAAGAATTAGGCATACAAATAGCGGTAGCAGAAATGTTGGTAGCAGGCGAAGTGATATTACCTCAGCAAAAAACGGATGTGCTTCATTGTGTCTTCAAGGCTACTATTATTGATGGTACGCCTATTTTAAATCCTAAGGAAACCTCTTCTTTAGAAGTTGTTTGGCAACCAATTGCCTCCTTAAAAAACTTAGCGATGTACCCGAATGTAGCGGAGGATTTACAGATTATTTTAGAAGGAAATAAAGTAGTACAATACCTTGGTAGAATAGACCAAGAATGGTATTAGACGCTTTATTAATCTATAATATTTCGAAAAAGCAGTCATTTTATAAGAAAATGTTTTTCTAAAAAATAACTGCTTTTATTTTATTCCTGTAATTGTTCTTTAGTTTTTGAGTGTCTGATTTTCTGCGTTTTTATATTTGCATAAAATTTATTTTTACTTGATTCAGTATCTATCATAAATTTAATCTCATCCTTTCTCATAGTTCCTTCAGCCTCTTCCATTTCATCAAAACTCACGCTATAAATCGATGTTGGATTTTGCTTATTAATGACCCATAAACTTGCTAATTCTTCATCAAGCAAATAGTAATTATTTGTTTTATTATCATAATACTTTGGTACAACATTACCTAATTCGTTATAGTAGCCTCTGTAAACAAATTTTTTCAATATCTTCCCAAATGGAGTCATTAAAACAGCATTAGCTTTTTTGATGGAATCATTATACTCTTTGATATCTAAAATACAGTTATCATTTATGAGTTTTGAACCAATCTGCCAAATTCTTTTATTATCAAAACGAATCACTTTACCATTTGAATGAATTACTTTATTACAGGTAAGTATAAAGTCTTGCTTGCTAGATATTTCAATAGCTCCATCCGAATCACCCCCACCATAATAATTATTGAATGATTTTTCTATAATTTCTCCTTTCCTATTCATCATAAAAAAACTCTGCTCTCCAACATCACTATCAGGAACCCAAAATTCTACAGTAAATATAAATGCATTAAATTTTGGAAGGAATCCAATGAATCTAGGAAGTATTGCATCACTTTCAGCCAATATCGAATTATCAGTAATTGCTTTAAAATCGCCTTTATTTAAAGTAGTTGTAAAAACAATTTTATTGTCTTTGTCTTTCAGCCTAAACTTATAACGAGCGTCAAAGCCCTGAAAAAGCTCTTTGCGTGGAAGACTATCTTCATCTACATAATAACTTGTATATGAATACTTTTGTGTACTATCTAGTTCTGCTGATAGGCTTAAAATAAATTGTTGATTATCAATAAAAAGAGTCGTATCCTTATTGTGATTTTGAGGAAATAATAATTCTTGGTCTGTACCTTTAATAATTGTAGTACTATTTAAAGGTGGTTTAGTTAAAGCCTTATGGCTAGATTTATCATCTTGGCAACCTAGGAAAAAACTAATTAGAATTAATAGTGTAAAAAAATGTCTCATAGTATTCGGGTGTATATTAAAAGTATTAAAAAGCTATCTATTATTTCCCCAAGTCACGGAAATATCTCAACATTTGTCCATAATCCATGCCCATTGCTAGACTTTGGACTGTCATAGCAATACGCTTTGTTTTAGTTTCAATAGTTTTAGCTGACTCTATCCATTTACTATAATAAAACTGATGACTCTTGGGCATAGCATGAAATGCTTTGGAAGCCTTTTCATCATCTTCTAGGCAAAGCAATAGCTCTGCATTAATCGTTAGCTCACTTTTATCTTCTTCTAAACTTACTTGCACAGTCGCTCCCTCAGCCTTCCGAATGCCTTTCCTGATGGTTGCATTAATTGGCAAAATAAAGTCACCCTCTCCCATTGGAATAAGAGCTGTCAATTTTATTAAAAAATTATCTATTTCCCCTTTTACTCTAAAGCTCACACGAGTATCTGCTTTAATCTGTTGAGCAATATCCGCAGGGATTTCAAAGTATGTCCAGCCTGTTTTCTCTCCTTTTTTGTCAAATTTTTGAAGCAATGCTGTGAAAGTAATCATTTTATTGAGTGATTTTTCTGAGTGATTGGTGATTAGTAATTGGGGATTAGAATTTTGCTTATAATATAAGATAGTATATTTTAGGCCATGACAAATAAAACTACTCATCATTCACAATTCACAACTCTTACTTAGGTCTAATCACCAATCAAATAAACTAAACAGTATCTTTTTTCGCTGGTTTGAATTTATTAAAAAGACCATTGATTACACTTTTCTTTTGTTCCTCCAATAGCTTTTTAGCCCTATCAGTAGCTAGTTTTTTGATACTATCAGCTGTGGCTTTTGCTTTCGCCTCCATGACATCTTTGTCTAAAATTACCTGCGATGGCAAACCATCTTTTTTAACATTCAGTTTTTCTAAGAGTTTATCTTTTTGTTCGTTAATTTGTGTCTGTAAGGTAGCTTTTGCTACATCCTTTAATGAGTTAGCCGTGCTACTTCCATTGAAACCAAAAACCGGGTTTTTAAGGTTTCCACTCAATTGTAAATCGAATTTCACTCTGTCAGCTCCTTGTACACTTTTGCCAGTCCATTTCTGAAATACATTCCCAAAAGCTTCTCCAATTTTACCTGAAGGCACATCCATCTGTAAATTATAATCCATTGAACCCGTCAGTCCATGACGACCGCTAGCTGTTATTTTATAATCATCAAACTTAATATCAAAAGGCTTTACGGCAAACGTACCATCCTTTATTTCAAACTGCATCAACAAATTGCTCAGCTTAGTATTTTTTAAGTTCGCAATTTTGGTGGTTTCAATCAATTTCTGCACCAATGGATTACTCTCGGATATTGTTGCTTGTAATACTTTCATCAAACCATCTCCACTCAAAGTATTCAATTTGGGCATCATATCTTGTCCTAATTCTCCTCCAATTTGCATTTTGGAGCTTACATTCCCGATTAAGTATTGAGCGACAGGCATCAAGTATTTTACAATATTCAAATGTTGATAAGCCTGCGCAATCTCTACGTTTTCAAGATTCAAGGCAAAGTCAAATAATGGATGCGCTAAATTTGAGGTATTATACGTACCACTAGTAGTAAATTTTCCACCCAATGATTGAAAAGCCACATTTTGCATTTTTACAGCACCATTCCCAACCACTAAAGCACCTTTGATATTTTGCATTTTCATCAAACTGTACTGGGCTTCACCAATATCAGAATCTAGTACTAATTCAATGTTTTTAGGTATTTCAACTACTTGTAAAGGGGCAGACGTTCCAGCAGTACCTGCGGCAGGCTTAGGACTGTCAGTCATCCATTCATTTACATTGAACTTCTGCGATTTTACATTCATTTTCCCTTTTACAGTACCATTGTTTAAGGCATAGTCCATGTAATTGGTAAATGTCCCATCAGCAACAAAATCACTTGTTCCCAAAAAGCCCTTCGCATTAGTCACTTTGATAGCCGTTGGGGTAAAAGTCATGTCAGCCGAAGTAACTTTTACACCTTGTGGATATTCTTTAGATACAAACTCAAAATTCTGCATGGTTGCTTTTCCCGAAGTTGGCAAATTAGCATAACGTTTGGCTTTAACGTCTGACATTTTTCCTTTGGTTTCAATATCTGCATCAATTTTACCCTTCAACGTCATATCCGTCAAGGGATATATTTTCGTAATCTTCGTTAAATCTATTTTGCCTTTGGCTTTAATATCCCAATTATAATTCTCGAAGTTTTCTATCACACCATTAGCCGTAAAAGGTTCTCCATCTAATACCATCTTCAATTCAGTAATTGCTAAACGAGTAGAGGCTAAAGCGGCATTAGTATTGACTAAATTAGCTTTTACGTTCAAGTCTTGAATAGGTTCTGGGAATTTATCAGACTTTATGTAGCCATTTACCAAACTCATTACTGCATTTACCTGCGGAAAAGCTTTGGTAAGGGTATCATAAGTACCTTTGGCCTTTAAATCCATGCTATATAAACCACGCATAGTCAAGCCTTTCATTGGGAATATCTGCCCTATTTGCTGTAAATCTATTTTAGCTACTACGTCAGCATCTACTTTAGATTTCCCTAAACCTTCTATCAAAGCACGAGCAGTGATTGGATTTTTACCCAAATTCAGGTTAAACTTTTTAATATCTAATACTGAATTATTGAGGTTGTTGGTAGTATTACTTGCCTTCAAGTCAAGGTTTATTCCCGTAACCGCAGTAGGTAAATCGGGATACTGAAACATGGCATTTTCTACTAATAAATTGAAAGCATAGGTAGGAAACGAAGTAGCATTCATCGTTCCTTTTACAAAACCACCAAATTTCATGTTACCATCAGCATTCACCTCTTTAAACTTGTCAGTATAGATATTAGGAACTAATGAGAGTAAATTTTTAAAGGTGTTTTCTGGTGAGTCATAAGTGATGTCTAATACAATATTTGAGGTATCAGGCATGGCTACTGACCCATCAAAATTGAGGGTAAAATCATTGATTTTCCAAGTATTTTTCGTGAATGTATACTTATTTTTAGCTTGGTCGATATTAATCTTCATATCTGCCGATAACGTTTTTTCATGCAAATACTCCGTTCCTCCGTAGCTAATTGAGGCTTTTACTATTTGAGTATTAGTCGTCAAATCATAGATTTCAGAACCGATATTTCCCGAACCTTCATGAGAGATATTTTTGAGCAATACAAAGGTATTTTTTAGTCTATCGTCATAAGTAATTTGTCCGTCTGTCAATTTCCACGAGTCAATTCCTATATTAAAATTACTCTTAGTTTTTGTCTCTTCCTGCTGAACCTGTAGCGAGTCTGTTTTGTAGATATTATAATTGGCAGAGCCGTCGGGTAATACTTTAATCAGAATTTTGGGCCTATCAATAGCGATAGAATTAATCGCTACTTTATCACCAGAAATAATTGATTTTAAATCTGCCGCCAACGAAAATTCCTTCGCTTGAATCAACGTATCACTTGAAAATGGCGAGTAACCTACTACTCCGAAGTCTTTTAGGGAAATCGTTAAAGCAGGGAAATGCTTGAAAAAAGATAAGTCGAAATCGTTATAATAAACTTTTGCCTTTACTTTTTTCTGAATTTCTTCATTGACTTTCGCTTGGATAGTATCCTTAAAAAAGAAAGGAACAGCAAAAAGAATTACTGAAAATAAAGTAATAATCGATAAGAGAATAATTAAGACTTTTTTCATGGTTTTTACAGACTTTAGGGTTTTCTTTTGACACTGACTTGAGGACTTAAGGACTATAAGACTTAAGGACTATAAGACTTAAGGACTGTAAGACTTAAGGACTATAAGACTTAAGGACTGTAAGACTCAAGGACTGTAAGACTTAAGGACTATAAGACTTAAGGACTATAAGACTTAAGGACTGTAAGACTCAAGGACTGTAAGACTCAAGGACTGTAAGACTCAAGGACTGTAAGACTCAAGGACTGTAAGACTCAAGGACTGTAAGACTCAAGGACTGTAAGACTCAAGGACTAGAAACATTAGATTATATAGATTTGAGGACTTTAATATTAAATTCCCAAGTCCACAAGTCCTAAAGTCTTTTAGTCTTTTGCTATTACCTAAAGTCCTTTAGTCTTACAGTCATTAAGTCCTCAAATCTTAAACTAAATCACCAACTTTTCAATCAATAAAATCAAAATATGAATTACTTTGATGTGTATTTCTTGGATACGGTCGGCGTAGCCGAAATGTGGCACTCTGATTTCTACATCAGCTTGACCATCTAATTTTCCTCCATCTTTCCCAGTTAGTAATACAATTTTCATGCCTTTGGCTTTGGCAGCTTCTACGGCTTTAATAATATTAGCAGAGTTCCCACTTGTAGAAATTCCAAGTAAAACATCCCCTTTAATGCCTAAACCTTCTACAAAACGAGAAAAAATAAAATCGAATCCATAATCGTTGCCCACGCAAGAAATATGAGCAACATCTGAAATAGCAATTGCTGCTAATGAACGGCGGTCATTACGATAACGCCCTGACAATTCTTCGGCAAAGTGCATGGCATCACAATGTGAGCCGCCATTTCCACAAGAAATCACTTTATTTCCTGAACGAATGGCTTCTGCCATTATTTCGGCAGCCTGCTGAATATCAGCAAGATTCTTTGGGTTTGCAATAAAACTTTGAAGTACTATTTGTGCTTCATTGAGTTCTTGGGCAATAATATCAATCACGAATTTTCTATTTTTATTTTACTAATCTTTCAAAATTACGAAACATTACTTGAAACTTCTTGTACTAGTCTACTAAATAGAAAAGGCCTCGCCGAAACGAAGCCTTTTGAATACATTTTTATTTTTTTCTTAATAGTCTCCGCCAGCACCACCACCGCCAAAATCACCACCACCAAAGCCACCGAAGTCGAAGCCACCTCCGCCACTATTATCAGAGTGTCCTCCGCCAAAACCGCCTCCAGTAAAGATAATTGGGCCACCCCAACCTCCACTGTTGAAGCCTCCGCCACCACCTCCGCCTCGTTTATTACGAGCTACGATGATAAGAACTACGATGACTAAGACAAAAACTATCGCTAAAAAACCAAAAGGACTTCCATCATCATCTTTGGGGTCGGCTTTGTATTCACCAGAAGCCCTTTTCATCATTTCCGTAGTAGCCTCATCCAATCCTTGATACCATAATCCAGCCTTGAAATTTGGAGATAGTATTTTATTGATAATTCTTTTGGCAATAGCATCAGTAATAGTTGCTTCCATGCCACGCCCCGTCACGATTCTGATTTTACGGGTATCGGTAGCCCATAACAGCACCAGACCATTGTTTTTATCTTTCTGTCCTACGCCCCAATCTTTGGCAATTTTCATGGCAAAATCATAAGGGTCAGATTCTCCAGTATTTTTTACAATGACTATGGTTAGCTGTGTAGACGTGGAATCGGCATATCCTCTAAGTTTTTGTTCTAATGATTCGCGTTCGGTACTACTCAAAATACTTACGTAGTCATTAACCAACCTTTGTGGGCTTGGTTTAGCGGGTATATCCTGAGCGTGCAACACAAAATGTACAGACAATAGTGATAAACTAAAGAATGTACAAAGTATATAAATTGAAAGTTTCTTAAACATCTTCATAAAAAAATCCCTTCCCTCTACAGAAAAGGTTTGGGCTTATTTATCCAAACGAAATTTCGTCTGGTAATTCATTCGTGTCGTCTTTCTGATAAGGAAAATAATGTTTTAATTGCTCGCCAGCCAAGTGGATAGCCTTGGTAAATCCTTCGGTAAAAAGTCCTTGTGAAAAATGGCTTCTTAACAATTCTTTAGTAGATTCCCAGAAGTCGTCAGGCACAACCTCATCAATTCCTTTATCGCCAATAACAGCAAATTTTCGATCTTCAATCGATAGGTAAAAAAGTACTCCATTCCGTTGGGCAGTCTTATCCATGCCAATAGCATGAAATACTTCGGCTGCTCTGTCTAACACATTAGGATTAGGACAATTCTTTTCGATATGTAATCGAACTTCGCCAGAACTGTTCAATTCTGCTGCCTGAATGGCCTTCACTATCTGTTCTTTTTGTACTTCATTAAAAAAGTTCTGAGGCATAACATTGAGTGAGTTTTTCAGTGAGTGATTGAGTGAGTTGTGAATTAGTGATTGTTTTTTTAGTTGTGAGTTAGTGAATTGTGAATTTTTCAATAAGTGAATTATGATTTGATTTTATGAATATTAAATTCACAATTCACTAACTCACTAACTGAAAAAACACTAATTCGCTCAATCACTAACTCACTAAATAGCACAAGGCGAAAAGCGAAGATTGATATTGCTTCCTGCTTTTCGCCTTGCATTATTTCATCGAAAAACTATTTTGGAAATTCAACCGTTGGAACTTTCGATGCACCAGCGTCAGCTTCAAAATAGCCTTTCGTTGTAAATCCAGAGAAGCTTGCAATTAAGCTATTCGGGAAAGTAACAATTTTGTTGTTATACCCTTTTACAGTATCATTAAAACGATCACGTTCTTCCTTGATACGGTTTTCTGTACCTTCTAATTGTGACTGTAATTCAGAGAAATTTTCAGTGGCTTTCAATTCAGGGTATTTCTCTGCTACGACCATTAAACGAGATAACGAGCCTGACAATTGGCTTTGAGCCTCTTGATATTTCTTCATATTTTCAGGTGTTAAATCCTTGGCATCCAATTTAATTTGTGAAGCGCTTGCACGTGCATTGATTACATCGGTAAGTGTTCCTTTTTCAAAGTTTGCTACTCCTTGTACCGTTTTTACTAAATTTGGAATCAAATCTGCACGACGTTGATAAGCAGTTTGAACTTTCGCCCAAGACGCTTCAACCTCCTGATTTTCTGTCGCCATGCCGTTTCTGACACCAATACCCCAGAATAACAATAATGCGGCAACGCCTAATCCAATAAGAAGTCCTTTTGACATAGTTTTAATTAATTAATGTGAATATGTGATGTAATACTAAGGCAAAATAATTATGCCACTCTGTAATACTGTTTCAAATGTAGATATTTTTTTAACGCTTAAACCACTTCTATGCTGAATATTTGATTTTTGAATGTGAACGGTTGAAAACTCATTTCATTTATTTTTGATACTCCACTTTCTTATATCAATCATTGCCTTTGGATAGTCAATTCCTAATTGTACTGAAAACTTTCTTTGTTCTTCCTGTGTCAACAAAGCTACTGAATGTACTTTTTCAGCAGGGATATTTGCTAAAGCTGGCAACCAAAATTTCACGTATTCGCCCTTTTCGTCGTAGTTGTGTGCTTGTTTCAGGATATTAAAATAGCGGTTTTCTCGTGGGTCATTACCAACGCCTGCCACATACAGCCAATTGCCCCAATTAGAACAAACGTCATAATCTATCAACTGACTTTCAAACCATGATGCTCCCCATCGCCAATCTATTTGTAAATCTTTTACCAGAAAACTCGCCACATTCTGTCGTCCTCTGTTCGACATAAAACCTGTTGCCAATAGTTCTTTCATATTGGCATCAATCAACGGAATACCCGTTTCGCCCATCCGCCATTTTTCAAAAACACGCTTATCTTTTTTCCAAACAACGGCTTTGCCTTGAATCCCTTTTTCAAAAAAGATTTTATTACCATATTTCAAAGCTACAAACCGGAAGTAATCTCGCCAGAGTAATTCAAAAATCAACCAATAGGTAGACTCATTTTGAGTTCGTTCTAACTCATATTTTTTTACTTGCTCATAAATATATCTCGGCGAAATACATCCATTAGCTAACCAAAGCGAAAATTTAGAAGAATAATCCAAGCCGAGCATTCCATTACGAGTTTCTTTATAAGTTTTGAGTAAGTCTTTTTGCCAGAAATATTCCTCTAATCTTTTAAGGGCCTCATCTTCCCCTCCTTTGTATGAATGTTGACTTGCTCTTGGGAAATCAAACTTTGGCAATGCACCAACCTCTACGTTTTCAGGAAAACTAAGATGTTGGGGAATCGGAAATGTACTTCTAACTTTAGTTGATTTCTCTACTTGATTTCTAAATTGTGTAAAAATATTGGGCAAATTTTCAATTTCCATCGGCAAATCATCCAAATGATAGAGCGTGGACTGCCAGAAAAATTTCATTTTGATTCCTTCTAGTTTCAGGGCTAGCTCTACCAAAGTATCCATTTCTGTTTCCTCTGAAGTCACTTCTTCCGAAACGAATACTTCATCAATCAATAATTCTTTTGCCAAGGTTGGAATAATTTCTTCGGGATACCCCACTCGGACAATTAAGTTTGAGCCAATACTTTGGAGGTTTTTACGAAGGTTTTCGATAGATTCAAAAAGAAATTGGGTACGCAAATTGCCCGTTTTGGGAAAGCCCATTGCCAGTTCTTGAAAAATACTAGGGTCAAGTACATAAAGCGGAAATACTTGAGAAGTTTGTTGCGAGGCCTTGAACAAAGCCTCGTGGTCGTGAACACGTAAATCATTACGAAACCAAAGGAGTATTTTCATAGAAAGCTTCGATTGAAATAATTGAAATTGTTTTAACTAACCCCGAAAATAACATCCTGTAATTGTATATTCGTAGCTAAATTGTATCAACTAATAATCGGGCTTAAGGTTTAGAAAAAGAGTGAAAGCTAACTGGTCTCCTAATACCTACAATGAAGAAGAGCGTCTAGTTCTGGTAGTGTTGATATAATTTTTGTTTCTTGAGAGATGTTTCTTATCATCGAAGGCATATTTTGTGATTCCTGAATTATAAAGCGAACGAGACAATCTTTACCATTTTAGGTCGTAGGAAAAGCCTACAATCAGTTAGAGAGAACTAAATAAAACAACTTATCTCTACATAGTAGAAATTTTTCATAGCCTGAATATATGTTATGCTCCTATGAATTAAAAATGCTATTAAACAATAAACATTATGAAGCTGTTTAAACTTTCCCTTTCGGGTTAAACTAAGTCTTTTAGAATAGCTTGTTCCAAAATTTACTCAACGTAGCGATGCTATGCTTCGCAAATTTTGAAAAAATCAATCCAAAAATACAATACTTTCACCTCAGAAACGGAAAGTTTAAACAGCTTCTATGTAAAATGGGAAAAAAGCTTCTTGTCCTACTATTTTTATTTTTTATACTAAAAAATACTTCCTTTTCTTTTCCGTCTCAAGACCTCCATCATTATTATAAGGGTCGTATTGATACTACAAAAATTGATAATGATTTTCTTTTAATAAATTTATTAAAAGAAAACCTTTCGTATGAGTACTTGATGAAATCTTCTTTCTCAAAAAAAAGAAAGATTAAAGACAATATTTATGATAAAAGAATCAAGAATTATGAATGGACATTTACAAATAACATGGATAAAGTTAAATATTTAAGTGCATCAGGGAATAAAATATTACTATACGCATTAATTAAATCTCCTAAATTTTTAATTGGCAAAAAAATATCTGTTGGTAACTTAAAATCAACCATCGCACAAAAATTAAAAGTCTCAACATTATCAGATATAGTTATAATTTCCGATACTGAAGGATCTGGTCAAATAATATTATCCTTTAAGTTTGAGTATTTAAACAAAATAGAATACCAAGTTTTATATTTGGATTAATAAGGCTCCTATTGGTCTTAGGATTTCCTAAGACCTCCAATAAAGAAGAGCATCTCGCTCTCAGAAGATTGAGGTGTTTTTAGTAATCTATGAAAGATTTATTGAACGAGCGAGACGCTCTTTGAAATTTTAGGTCGTAGGAAAAATCTACGACTAGTTGAAGTAAGTTATAAGCCATTTTAAGATGAAGACACTCATAGTACTATTCGCCATAACATTTTTAACATTAACTGCAAAGGGACAATATCCTTATAAAAAATATCCAGCTATTAAATACCGAGAATATAAGAACTGGAAATTTTATGATAAGACAGAAACGGAAAACAAATTTCATTGTACGATGACAATTCCTAAATTCTTTGATAACCAAGATAATTTAACCATTCAACTCACAACTTTTGGGTATAATTATAATTCCTTCGTAAGAATTTATCGCAATAAAAAATTACTTCAAAAAAAAATCGAGCCAATGTTTTTCAATGATGTTAATATTGATAACCAATCCATTCGTGTTGCTGATATAAACGGCGATAATTTAAAAGACGTTAAAATAATTGCTTGGTATATGGGTAATGGAACAGCATCAATGAATGTGCGAACTATATATCTCTTCCAAAATAAAGAAGGGCATTTTACGAAAATTTCCTTGTTTGACAAAGCTAGTGATAACAAACTAGAGAGAGACTTTGACGGAGATGGAAACTATGAAATTATCACGATGACATTGAAAAGATATGAGGGACACAATTACTGGCTTTTTAATCTTTTCAATTACACTAATGGTGACCTCGTCAATGTAAACTCAAAAGACAATTATCCGATAATGATACAATACCTTAATCGTGAAAATTATAAAATAACAAAGAAAATAAGTAGGAGTAAAATGAAAGCCTTTACAATGAAGCTACCAGAGGAATATGACAAGAAATAGATATTTAGTCATACTTAAATCATAGAACGAGTGAAACGCTACGCTAAGCAAGGTCTTTAAAATACTCACGACATGACTCATTCAGTTATTTTGAGCATAACCAACATTCTGTCAGTCATGCCATGAGTGAACAAATGCTCTCTATGACTCACAAAACAAAACAACTTCCCAACGAAAAGCCCATTTCCACTTGATTGAATATCGTGTATAGCCTGCTTGCTGAATGATGGTTTCTAAATCTGATTTTCGGAAGGCTCGCCAAACGGATAGCTTGGCGTCGTTTTTTACCAAGTATGATTTTAAGAATAGTTTGGTAATCCAAGCGATAGAATGATAGGCAAACCAATGTCGGTGAATGTCATTAATAACAATGGCTAGGCGACTTTGTTGTTTGAGTTGCTTAAATAGTTTTATCAAACTTTCGTTATCAAAATGATGGCAAAACAGTGTCATCGTAACAATATCAAAGGAATGTTGCTGGAACTCTTCTGAAAAAATATTCTGGTATAAGTACTGAATTTCGGGGAATTGAGTTGTCCTTTTTTTAGCAAATTCAATCATAAAATCGTTGGCATCAATCCCTATCAATTCAGCTTTTACCTGTTTCTTTTTTGCCCATTTTGCTATTACCATCAGCATATCGCCTCCGCCACATCCTAAATCTGCTATTTGATAGGTAGGTTGTTGAGTAGTCAAATTGTTGAAGACAGTCTCAAGTCCACTAATCGTTACTTGATTACCTCCTAAATATTTATTGATGATAGCCAATTCCTCCAAATTCTGACGGAGGGCATCATTATCTAAATCTAAGTCGTCAATCAGTTCTTTTTCTGTACTTCTAAATGATAAATCTGGCATATCTTTGTTGTGAATACTCATCGTTCTACTCATGCCATGACTTTGAGTCATGGCATGAGTATTCGCCACATGGGCAAAGTGAAAGTAAAAATAGCTTAATATATTTAATTTCCTCCAATCATGAATTTAGATTTAACCCATAAAAATGCCATTGTTTGTGGCAGTACCCAAGGACTTGGTCGTGCTTCTGCCATCGAGCTTGCACTGTTAGGTGCTAATGTAACTTTAGTAGCCCGTAACGAGACTACACTCAAGGAAACTCTTCAAAGCCTAGATAGTTCAAAAGGGCAGCAACATTCTTATTTCGTAGCTGATTTTTCTAAACCTGATGAAGTAAAAGCGGGTATCGAAAAACACCTTGAAATCAATCCTGTTGTTCATATATTGGTGAACAATACAGGAGGCCCAGCAGGTGGCGCTATCATAGATGCCAAGATTGAGGAGTTTACGCAAGCTTTTTCCAATCATTTAATCTGTAACCATATTCTGGTGCAAGCCTGTGTGCCAAGCATGAAATCAGCAGGTTTTGGTAGAATCATCAATGTAATTTCTACTTCGGTAAAACAACCCATCAATGGTTTAGGTGTATCCAATACTACTCGTGGAGCGGTAGCTTCATGGTCAAAAACCTTGGCAAATGAATTGGGACAATTTGGTATTACCATGAATAATGTATTGCCAGGTTATACTAAAACGGCACGTTTAGATTTTGTGGTTAATTCCAGAGCCAATTCAGCAGGATTAGAAAAAGAAGCGATGGAAAAGGTTTTTCAAGCAGATATTCCAGCAGGCAGATTTGGTGAGGCAGAAGAATTTGGAGCGGCTGTAGCATTTTTGTGCAGTCCAGCAGCAGCATATATCAATGGCGTTAACTTGCCTGTAGATGGCGGGCGATTGAGCTGCATGTAAAGAGGAAAATGTCTCAAATAGAGAATTAGTATTCAAGCCTTATCACTAGCGAGGGACTTATTAGCTTTCATAAAATAACCGTTCCTTTTGTATTTTGGTTAATGTTTTTACAGATTGTTCCAAGAAAGTTATCTGGGTTGAACAATCCTACATATTTTCGAAGGTCATCATGGTTTTCATGTGTAGTATATTTATCAAGCCACGTTTTTACATGTTGTTTGAGTTGTTCGAATTGGTCTTTATAAGGGTGCATG
>NZ_JAYFUL010000065.1:0-26667 GCF_034928825.1 Arcicella aquatica
ACGATTCACTAAAAATCCGTCGTTGACGAATCTTTAAATTTGTACTTTTTTTAGAATCTGATTTCGATTTGCTCATAAATAAGTTGATTTTTTGTCAACCTATTTTAGGCAAGCACACATCTAATCACTAATTACTAATCACTAATCACTTTATAATTAAAATAATAACCGCCTTCTCTGGTTGATTTTTTATGTCTATGGTTGCTTTATCGCCGTAAACAATTTTTAGTTTTTCCTTAATACTCCTTAGTCCAAAACCTCCCCCGAACGATTCCCCAAAATCTGGACCGTTGTCATGAATTTTTATCAGTATATTTCCTTCTTGCACGGTAATATTTACCTTTATCAAACCATCACTCGCTATTTTGGAGATACCGTGTTTAATCGCATTTTCTACTAAAGGTTGTAATAAAAATCTAGGGATTTTTTCATCCAAAATACTTTCATCACACTCTATCGTATAGGTTAGTCTATGTCCAAACCGTACTTCCTCGATGGTCAGGTAGGCTTTGATAATTTCCAATTCATCTGCAAACGTATGAAAACTTTCCTCAGTACGTCCCGTCGTGTACCTGAATAATTTTGATAATTGAATCGTCATTTCCTCCGCCTTATCGGGTTTGTCGTGGATTAATCCCGCTATACTGTTCAGCGAATTATACAAAAAATGCGGGTTGATTCTAGCCTCTAAGGCATCTAGCTGTGCCTTTGATTTTAGTTTTTCCAGATTCAACAATTGGTATTCTTGTTCAGAAATTTTGCGGGTAATACTGCGTGTTTTGAGCCAATAAAAAAGATATGACCAACTGATAATCACGGGCAAAACAAAGTAAAAGTAAATAGCTGCTGGCATATCAAACGCCCAAAGGCTCCCTGCTTCATTATGCGAACTAAGGGCTGAATGAAAGAGATTGCCAAACAACAAAGCACAACCCATTAATGGCATAAATTTTACAAGGTCGATAGGTGGGATTCTACTTTCCACAAAATTTAGAAAAACATAAATAGCCGCCATAGCGGCTAGGGAGCTCATCAGGGTTAAATAAAAAGTATCCTGATAAACATCCGAAAAATCAAAGGGTAGCTTGCTGGTGGCTACCGTGAAAAATATCACACAAGTAACGGCATAACCCACCAGCAAACAAAATACGACATTAAAATAAATATTATAATTTGGCTTCCAATGAACCGCATTTTCGGTATCTGAAAAAGGCTTTGATTCCGTATAAGGTTTAGCGGTATTGATAGGTCTCTCCTGAAATTGCTCAGGAGTTTTTTTTTCAGTGAATTTTGGTGGTGCTTCTGTTTTCGGATTATCCGCTGGTTTTGATGGCGTATTCGGTTTGAATGTATCATTAGCAAAATCAGCATTATAAATGGTAATGTTTCCCGCTAAAGTCTTGATGGTTACGTTGGCTCCTCCCCCATTCAGTTTACCCCGAATACTCTGTTTGGTTTGATAACCCGAAAAATTTTGAAGCGGAGGTAATCGTACTCGTGATGCCGATGCCTCCAAATCTAAGGATTGTTCTAGCGGTAACGCCACTTTTATATTTCCGCCAGCGGTATCAAACCAAGCGTATTGGCTAATACCATTTACTTCGGCACGGATATTTCCACCCTTGGTACTTGCACCGATATTACCATTGACATTTTTTAAGTTGATATTGCCCCCAGCGGTATTGCATTCAAAACCTCCTGATACGTTAAAAGCATCAATATTCCCTCCCCAGCTTGAACAATGTATCGTTCCTTCGTTGTTTTGAACATAGATATTACCGCCTTTGGTGTCGATTTTTATATCAGCGTTGTTGCCTGCTAAAAAAATATTTCCACCCATGGTACTAGCCTCTACATTGCCTTGGCATTTTAGTACATCTACATTACCGCCCATGGTAGAGCCACCAATGTTGCCCAGTGTTTGTTCTAACAAAATATTGCCCCCCCAAGTAGAAAAACTATGATTGCCTTCCAGTTTTTTAAGAACTATTTTTCCACCATAAGTTTTAGTGTTTGAATGGATGTTAGCAGGCAAAAACACTCTGAAAGAGGTTTTCTGGAAATTAAACCAGTTATAGATATTCAAATAGTTTGGTTTATTGTAAATAAAGAGCGTGTCATCTACTACGTTCATCGTAAGATCTTGGGCATCGTAATCAAACGTTAGCAGAGGGTCTTTGATGAGGAAAAACGTAAACAAACTACGCACGGTAGCATATACTTCTACCTTAATGGTATTTTCATCATGACCAATCAGTTCTATATCTCCAGAGAATGTTTTGAGCTGAAGATGCTTGATTGCTTCAACTTCGTATGTTTTCGTAATAATTGGTTTATGGTTCATTTCCTAAGCGATAAAAGCACCCTAATGGTTAATTATGATGGAAGTTTAAATTTAATGAATTGTTTTGAATAGATTTTAGCTATTGGCTGTCGGTCGTCAGAAATCGGCTATCAATAATCGTTTATTTTTCCTTTTTTGTTGATGGCTAAGCAATAATTCCAAAAGCTTTTGCTTAATTGCTGATTCAAAACAACTACTGAACCTTGATTTTTAGAAATACTTTCCGACAGATTGAAGTTTTGGTAGGATGAGAGAGTTTTTTTAAGGGATAAAAACTTACCTCATAACGGCGACTGCCCCAATCTGATTAGGCGTCCCTTCGTTTCAGACAAGGAGAAAATTTGTATTGAAAAGCTTATTCTAATAAAAGAGCATGACTTTGCACTACTACGGATTGGGATGAAATACAAGGTGGACTAGAACAACCGAATATTGTTTTTTCACGGAATAATAATATTTTTTGAAGCTATAAGAGTATAAAAGTATTCTATCGTGCATCCTATATATAGAACCCATTTACTGAGTTTAAATAACACCAATGAATCTTATCAAAAAACAAAAAATAACTATTATAAAAACAATGAAAAAAATATTGCTATTAAGTGTATTAATCGCTCAGATAGGATACGCCCAAAGTCAAAATCCTTGGGAAAACCCAGCGGTAGTCGATAGTCACAAAGAACCTGCCCACACCGATTTTATGGTCTATGAAAATAAACCAACTGCCCTTGAAAACGACTATGCAAAATCGCCCTTCTACCAATCGTTAAACGGTACTTGGAAATTCAACTTTGCACCCTCTATCGAAAAAAGTCCTAAAAATTTCTTTGAAAAAAACTTGGACGATAGCCAATGGAATGATTTAAAAGTACCTTCAAACTGGGAAAGAAAAGGTTTTGGCACTCCTATTTATACCAACATTATTTATCCTTTTCCTAAAAACCCGCCTTTCATTGGTGGCGACAACCCTGTAGGAACTTATCGCAAAACATTCACTGTACCAACCAATTGGGATGGCCGTGAAATCCTCCTTCATTTTGGGTCAATCACGGGTTATGCCGTAGTTTATGTAAATGGCAAAGAAGTGGGAATGACGAAAGTATCTAAATCTCCTGCCGAATTTGATATTACTCCATTCCTGCAAAAAGGTAATAATTTACTCGCTGTACAGGTGTATCGTTGGCACGATGGTAGTTACCTCGAAGACCAAGATTTCTGGCGTATATCTGGTATAGAACGTGATGTATTTGTGTATGCTTTACCTAAAACTAGCTTATGGGATTTTTTCTTGAAGGCTGATTTAGATAAAAATTATACCGACGGACTATTTAGTGCTGCTGTTTCGTTGCGTAAATTTGGCGAAAGTGACATTCAAGCGGGTACTATTCTTGCTGAAATTCAGGATAAAGCTGGAAAGACTATTTTCAGTAAACAGGTTGCTGTAAAACCAACAAGTTTAGAAGTTAAACTGGATGGTAAAATTACAAATCCAGCAAAATGGAGTGCTGAGTTCCCTAATTTATATGACTGTATTTTAACCTTAAAGGATACAAAAGGAAATATTTTGGGAATAACCAGCACCAAAATTGGGTTTAGAAAAGTAGAAATCAAAAATGCTCAATTACTGATTAACGGTGTTCCTACGTTGGTACACGGCGTAAACCGCCATGAGCATGACCCTGTAGAAGGACACGTTCCGAACCGTGAATTGATGCTGAAAGATATTCAATTGATGAAACTTTTTAATATCAATGCTGTACGTAATAGTCATTATCCGAATGATACTTACTGGTATAAATTATGCGATGAATACGGTTTGTATGTAGTTGACGAAGCCAATATAGAAACCCATGCGATGGGGGCGGAATGGCAAGGAAGATTTGACCAATCTAAACACCCTGCCTATTTACCCCTTTGGGCTGATGCCCATAAAGACCGTACTGTGCGGTTGTTTGAACGTGACAAAAACCACCCTTCGGTTATTATATGGTCTTTGGGAAATGAATGTGGCAACGGCCCTGTTTTCTATGAAACCTACAAATGGTTAAAAGAAAAAGACTCGACCCGTCCTGTACAATCAGAACAAGCTGGCGAAAATGCTAATACAGACATCGTTTGTCCGATGTACCCTGATATTGCATCAATGATTTCTTATGCCAAAGACCCAAGCAAAACAAGACCATACATCATGTGTGAATATTCGCACGCTATGGGGAATAGTAATGGTAATTTTCAGGAATATTGGGATATTATCGCTAGTTCAAAACACATGCAAGGTGGTTTTATCTGGGATTGGGTAGACCAAGGTATGCAAACGGCTACAACCGATGGAAGACCATTTTTTGCGTATGGAGGCGATTTAGGAGGATATTACTTACAAAACGATGAGAACTTCTGTTCAAATGGTGTGGTAGCTGCCGACCGTACTCCTCATCCGGGTTTATTCGAGGTTAAAAAAGTGTATCAATCTATTTTGTTCAAACAAAAAGACCTTGCTAAGGGTAATATCACCGTTGAAAACCTTTTTGATTTTACCAATTTAGACATCTATCAATTCAAGTGGATAATTGCTAAAAATGGTGTACCTCAGCAAGAAGGAACATTTGCGGTTTCGTTGTCACCAAAACAACAAAAAGAGATTCACTTAGACATTCCTGTCATCGACAATCAGGCAGAATATACGCTTTCGGTATTTGCTTATACCAAAGTAGCGAATCAGCTAGTTCCTGCTGGACACGAAATCGCTCGTGAACAATTTATCCTTAGTCAGCAATCATATTTTGAAATATTAGCTAAAAAGGACACTAAGGCTACTGTACAAGTTAGTCGTGAACAAAATAAAGTTCGTTTTACGGCAGGAGACATTACGGGTGAGTTTGATACCAAAAGAGGACAATGGACAAAATATGGTTTGAACTCGAATAAGTCTGTCATCCAACAATTCCCTGAACCGTATTTCTGGAGAGCAGCTACCGATAATGATTTTGGAAACGAAATGGGTACTAATTTAGGAATTTGGAGAAATGCCCATATCAACAGGGCCGTTAAGAATGTACAGGTAGGCGACCTACAAGCTGATGGAAGTGTACTAATCACGGTAAATTACGACCTTACTGGTATCAATGTCCCTTATACAACTACTTACCAAATTCAACCTGACGGAGCGATAAAAGTGACGGCATCAATGGATATGGGCGAACGTAATTTACCAGAACTCCCTCGTTTCGGAATGCGTATGCAGTTGGATAAATCAACAGATGATATAAGTTATTATGGGCGTGGGCCTTTAGAAAACTATAGCGACCGCAAGACGGCGTCGTTCTTGGGCGTTTATCAGGAATTCAGTCCTAAAGCAATAGTAAGTAACTATATTCGTCCACAAGAACATGGTTATCATACTGATACACGTTGGTTGAAGGTAGTCAATAACAAAGGACAAGGCTTATTGGTAGAAGCTCCTCAGGCTTTTTGTTTCAGTTTACTGCCATATAAAACAGAAGATTTGGACCCTGGAGAAACTAAAAAACAACAGCACCCTACCGACATTAAGATTCGCAATGAAAACACCTTACACATCGATTTAAATCAACGTGGTGTTGGTGGCGATAATAGTTGGGGAGAGCTTCCTCATAAGCAATATAGAATGTTGGATAAAAAATATTCTTACAGCTATGTTATTAAATTGATTGGTAACTAAAAGTATGTAAGGATTTAGGATTTATTGACTTGAAGTTTTAGTAATAAAAAATCCCGAGAATGATTTATTCATTTTCGGGATTTTCTTTTGAAATCAATACTAATAAAAGGCTAATTGCTCACTGCTCAAAGCTTAGAGGCCTTCTCTGCCTTGGCGATATCTCTTAAACTCTTCAAATACAGCAATTCTACTTTTGTTCTTGCCCAAGGAGTTTTTCTTAGAAAAGATAAGCTTGATTTTACATTTGGGTCATAATTAAAGCAACGAATATTGATTAATTCTCCTAACTTTTCCCAGCCATAATAAGCCACTAAATGGTTCACAATATTTTCTAAGGTTAGTCCATGTAATGGATTATTTTTTTGCTTGGTTTCCATATTTTTATTTTTTTTGCTTTAGGCGATAGGCTGTAAGCATTAGGCTATCGATTATCGGCTGTTGGTCGTCGGCTATAAGCTGTAGGTTGTTCTTGACTACCGCCAAAGCCTGCCGAAAGCCGACCACAGAAAGCTTACAGCCTACTGCTTATAGCTTAAAGCCAAATTAATCCACAAATCTAATCATTAAACTGCTTTACTGCCTTATTTTTATCAATTGTCACTTCCAACGTGCTAACAGCGGATGTACCAAACCAACCTGCTGCTTGTTTTTTAGGCGTTGCACTGATATTGATTACATTACAAGGGATTCTGGCTGCTGGCGTTGAAAACAAACCAGTATTGTTCAGTTCAGTACGGAACTGTGTCCAGAAATCAAAATGAGGTTCTGTAATTGAATTAAGTTCTACTTTTAATTTATCGTTTTCTAAATACAATTCTGGCGAAATAGCCCTACGCAATGGCAAAATAAACATCAAGCCATCGCCTACGCTACTTTTGTTTAAAAGAGCATCATAGGCAATCACGATGTTATCAGCTCCGCTAAACATTTTTCCATTTTTATACACCTTCACACGGTAGCAGTCGCCTACTCCTACAAAATCCTTGGCATAAAAATTAGCGTCGTAGCCTTGTTTAGGTTTATTGTCGGCCGTTTGGTTTACTCTGGGACTATCCTCGTATTTATATACGATAGAATCTATCTTTGGTACTCTTTTCAATTCCGATACAGCTTGGTAACTCTCGCCGTCGGCATCTATTCTTAAAGTATAAGTCTTGCCGATAGCTCCCATCGCTTCTGTAGCCGTGCTAGGCGTCCAGATGTACTTACCTTCGTTTTTAGTATCCTTAAATTCGTACACTCTACCCGTATTATCGGTTACTTTCACGGTAGCATTCGTAACGGCATTGGGTGCGGTAGTGCTTAATAATGCCTGCGATTCCGTCAGTTTAATAAATTGTTCGCCCGCTACGTTGGTAATTGTACCTTCTACTACTAAATACTTTTCGGTTTCGGGAACATTTAACTGAATTACGTCTTCGCAACTCATTAAAGAAACACTCAGGAATATTGAAAATATATATTTGATAATCGATTTCATAATTGATAATGTTAAAATTCAGTATTAGAATTTAAAGTTGTAAGTTACTGATGGAATAAACGAGCCTATGATGGACAGACGAACGGCTTCATTTTGTACGATGCCCACTTGGGTAGTTCCGCCATCATCTTTTGGTCGGGTATAAATTGAAAATGGATTTCTACGATTGTATAAGTTATATACCGAAAATACCCATTCTGATTCACCTTTACCAAACAATGCTTTCTTGTTCTTTTTAGTAGCCGAAATATCCAAGCGGTGGTATGCTGGCACTCTTATATTACCTCTTACGCCATTGGTCGTTATCCCCAACGTTAAGTTTTCATACACTCCTTGTCCTTTTCCTAACGAATACGGCACACCAGAGATATAAGAGAAGTTTGAGCCAAAACTCCAAGTTTTATTGAATTCATATTGGGCTACCACGTTCAACGTATGTGTACGGTCATAACGGTTAGGATACCAGTTATTATCGTTCAACCCTTGTACCAAGCGTTCTGTGCGCGCTAACGTATAGCTTACCCAACCTGTCAGCTTGCCTTTGTTTTTCTTACCATAAAATTCTACCCCGTAGGCACGCCCTTTACCAAACATCAAATCTTTTTCAAACTCAGGGTTCAAGAATAAATCTGCACGGTCGGCGTAGTCTATTTGATTTTGTAGGTCTTTATAATATACCTCCACAGATGTTTCGTATTCGTTATTACCAAGGTTTTTAAAGAAACCCAAGGCCACTTGGTCTATCAACTGTGGTTTGATGTTGTTGGTACTAGACGTCCAAACATCCAACGGTGTAGAAGCAGCCGTATTAGAAAGCAAATGAATATACTGAGCCATGCGGTTGTAACTAGCTTTAATCGAACTGCTTTCGCTGGTTTCTAATTTCATGCTCAACCTTGGTTCGAAGTTCTGATAGCTTTGCAATACTTTATTTTTATCGTTGGCTTTGGTCGTAAGGTCATAGCCCGAAGGAAATTCGTCTGAAACGCCCACATATACTCTTTCATAATATACATCTTCTTTACTAGTATAGTCGTATCTAGAAAAACGAAGACCATATTGTAACGATAGTTTCGACGATATTTTCATTTCATTCCCTACATAAGCCGCATATTCTACTGCATTTTTAGGTGCAGACCCAAACGTACGTTTGTCCCCATTTGAGCTAGCCGTAGCCGACCCTGGTGTAAAGTCATAGTTTAATACCTGTCCACCAAAAGTAAGGGTATTGTCTGGACTGATATAATAAGTAAAGTCTGGCTTAAAGCTAAGATTTTTGATATTCGATGTCCATCTAAAAGCATTATTGGGGCGTTTATTAGCCAAATCAGAATCAAGTAAATAATCGTAATTACTATAGAAAGCCGTAGAGTTCAAGAATAATTTAGCACTAAACACATGGTTCCAACGAGCAGAAAGCGTGCTGTTTCCCCAGTTAAAACCAAATTGGTTACCAAATACATCTCTACCAAAATATCCTGATAAGAAAACAGTATTATTCTGATTGATATTATAGTTTACTTTGGCGGTTAAATCATAAAAATTGAATTTTGAATCGGCACTACTTCCCGTTAAAAACGGCTTTGCCAGTACATCAATGTATGAACGTCGTGCCGCTACAATGAACGAAGCTTTATCTTTTATGATAGGCGCTTCGATAGAAAGACGGCTAAAGATTGCTCCAATCCCTCCATTGATTTCTAAATGTTTAGCATTTCCTTCTTTCATTCTTACATCTAAAATAGATGCCCCACGTCCACCATATTGGGCAGGAATACCGCCTTTGATGAGTTTAACATCTTTTACAGCATCTGGATTGAAGATAGAGAAGAAGCCAAAAAGGTGTGAAGAATTGTATACGGGTGCATCATCTAATAAGATAAGGTTTTGGTCAACCCCACCCCCACGGACATTAAAACCACTAGCGCCTTCACCCACTGTAGAAACCCCCGGCAATAGCTGAATAGCTCGCACCAAATCGACCTCTCCTAACAAGGCAGGAATCTTCTTGATGGTTTTCATCTCTATTTTATTCACCGACATTTCTATGCCTTGTACGTTGTCGTCTTCGCGTTTAGCATTTACTACTACTTCCGCTAGCTCCTGTCCGTCCTCTTGAACTTCTACATTCAAGGTAACGTTTTTGTCAATTAGCTTAATGTCTTTTATTGATTTACGATAGCCCAATGAGCTAATGACAATGGAATAATCGCCTTTTGGGAGCGTCAAAGAATAAAAACCATAAGTATTTGTGGTAGTACCAGTCATTAATTCCTTCACAAAGATGGAAGCACCTATCAGACCTTCGCCATTTTTGTTGTCTTTTATATAGCCACTCACTGTCAATTTATCAGATTGAGCAAAAAGTTGTATCGGTAAAATCAATACTACAAATAAGGATTTTCGAATAAGGTTTATCATAAATTGAGATTAGAAATATTTAAATTTATAAATGGTTTTTTGTTTCTCTTTTAAAAACTCAGGAATTTGATTTTAGTTATTATTTTTAAAATAAAATATGTCGTAAATGTCCCTCCTTTGTACTTTCCATATGCATATTATTACATACAATTGTTTGGCTTTCTTCACTTTACCAACAACAACCAAGCCATTTCGTCAATTATTCAGCCATTGGGATGAATATATTTTATTTATTATTTCTCTTACAAAAATGGGTATAAAATCATCAAAAAAGCGCTTTTTAAATAGTTTTTGTAATAGCATGATCATTACTACTCATTTGAATAATGCAAAATTAGCCTTGTTTATGATGAATGAAATATAAGTATGTGATGAATGGCAAGTTCAGTAATCTGACAGTCGGAAGCTATTAAACCCCTACACATAATGATAAATTTACATAAACTATCAATTAATTTAACACATCGGAAACATATTGCCGAATAATAATTTTTATTTTAAATATTAATTGTATATTTGCAAAAATATCAGTAAAATAATTCTGAAATATGAATCTTGAACAATTAGGCAGTGTTATCCGTGAAAGAAGAAATACTCTTTCTCTTAGCCAAGAAAATTTAAGCGAGCAAAGTGATGTAGCGATTAAGACGATTCACTCTATCGAACTAGGGAAGGCTAACCCTTCAATAAAGACACTTAACAAAATCTTAGATAATCTAGGATTGGAAGTAATTGTAGTGAGCAAAAAGGAATAAATCGTCCTTATTTCGTGATGACAGCCCTTTACGAAACAATTCTCTCAATCAAAACATATAAAATCTTTCTAATTCTCAAATTGATTTAACATGGAACAAGCCATTAGTTACGAACGTATTCCGACCATTATTTACGCTGATTCAGATGCAGCGTCTCGGGCAATCGCTCATGAAATCGCTGGCATCATTCGTCAAAAAAGTATTGAAGGTAAACCCGCCGTATTAGGTTTGGCAACTGGTTCATCACCTAAAAAAGTCTACGCCGAGCTTATCAGAATGCACCGCGAAGAGGGTTTAAGTTTCCAAAACGTAGTTACTTATAACCTCGACGAGTATTATCCGATGCAACCAGACGCTGTACAAAGTTATGTGCGTTTTATGCGTGAACAACTTTTTGACCATGTTGATATTCCATCGGGCAACTGGCATTTACCAGACGGCACATTACCTCTTGAAAAATTAGCAGAGTTTTGTAAAGATTACGAAGCACAAATTGAGCGTTATGGAGGCTTAGATTTCCAATTACTTGGTATTGGTAGAAACGGTCACATTGGCTTCAACGAACCCGGTTCTTTGATTAATTCAAGAACACGTTTGATGACCCTCGATTTAACGACCCAAATAGATGCCGCTGGCGACTTTGGTGGTTTGGCGAAGGTATCTAAAAAAGCCATTACGATGGGTGTCCAAAAAATTATGGAAGCCAAACGTGTGGTATTATTAGCATGGGGTGAGCACAAAGCCATCAACGTGGCACGTGCCGTTGAGGGTTCTGTAAGCTCTGATGTTCCTGCTTCTTATTTGCAATTACACGAAAATGCTTGTTTTGTGATTGATACTTCGGCGGCATCACAATTAACCAGACTAAGAACTCCGTGGATGGTGGATTCCGTGAATTGGGACAGACCAATGATTAAAAAGGCTGTTATCCACTTAGCATTAACGGTGAATAAACCTGTATTGAAGCTTACTAACGGAGATTATAACGAAAACGGTCTTTCAGATTTGTTGGCATTATATGGACAAGCGTATGATATAAACATTGAGGTATTCAACTATTTACAGCACAGTATCACGGGATGGCCAGGTGGTAAGCCTAACGCTGACGATTCTAACCGTCCTGAACGTGCATACCCAGCTCGTAAAAAAGTGATTATCTTTAGCCCACACCCAGACGACGATATTATTTCGATGGGGGGGACTTTCCAACGTTTACACGACCAAGGTCATGATGTACACGTGGCTTACCAAACTTCTGGAAACATTGCCGTAGCTGATGATGAAGCTTTACGTTTTGCTGAATTTGTGGTTGACTTCAACGAAAGATTTGAGGCTAACAATGCTAAAGCAAACCGTATTTATCGTGAAGCGGCTAAGTTTTTGAAAGCTAAGAAGGATTCTGAAATTGATACGCCTGAGGTTCGTTATATCAAAGGGTTGATTCGTAGAGGGGAAGCCAAAAATACTTGTCGTTACGTAGGTATCAAAAAAGAAAATATCCATTTCTTGGATATGCCTTTTTATGAAACAGGAACGGTACAGAAAAACCCAATCGGACAGGCTGACGTTGATATCGTATTGAACTTGATTGAAGAGATTCAGCCACACCAAATTTATGCAGCAGGTGATTTAGCTGACCCGCATGGAACGCACAAGGTTTGTTTAGATGCTATTATCGAAGCGGCACAAAAGCTTAAACACCGCGAGTACATGAACAATTGCTGGATTTGGTTGTATAAAGGTGCATGGCAAGAATGGGATATCGACCAAATAGAAATGGCCGTACCGATGTCGCCAGACCAAGTATTGAAAAAACGTTATGGTATTTTCAAACACCAATCACAAAAAGATGGTGTACCTTTCCAAGGTTCAGACGACCGCGAGTTCTGGCAACGTGCAGAAGATAGAAACAGTAATACCGCCAAACTATACAACAAATTAGGCTTAGCCGAATACGAAGCGATGGAAGCTTTTGTAAGATGGAAGTTCTAACGATTTTATTACACTAATCAACAGTAAAAGGTTGGCAAATTAATTTTTGTCAGCCTTTTTTTTGAGGGTTAGCTATTAGATTATTGGACTTTAGGATTATTGGACTTTAGGATTATTGGACTTTAGGATTATTGGACTTTAGGACTTGAAGATATTAGACTTAAGGACATTAGACTTAAAACCGTGGTCTTTGGCACACAGAACACAAAAATGTCCATATCAAGTTTTATCAACCAAAATCATCACGCACTGTGTTCTATGTGCCACAGACCACGGTGCGGACTTGAAGAATATTAAAAAAATCTCTATAATCCGCGAATTAAATCAGCGAAAATCTGCGGGTAAAAATTAAGCGCTTTGGACAGTTTATATCATAGTTGTCAACTAATTAGAAGTCATGCCATGAGTGACGACCAGAAGGGTATGGTGGAACTGATGAAAAAATATTGAAAAAGCTTTACGATATGGGTGAAAGTGCACAATGTGACCATAAACTTAAAAGTAATTTATAAAACTATCATTTACAGCAAAGTATAACTTCTATTTAGTGCGTGAAATGTATATTATTTCTGTTTATTATAAATTTTTTCGACAAGTCCTGATAAGCAACCTCTACATGTTACCGTTTCAGCGTTTCTACTTTTTATTAGTTTGATTAATTTATAAATGTCTGACGGAATCACATCACCTTGTCGTTCTAACATTTCAAAGCCAGTAACCCCATACACTTGAGTTTCAACGCAAATACTTTTTACCATATCTGCTAGTTCTGATGTATTTTCTTCTTCAACCAGCTTTAATATTTTCTCCCCCATTGTAGTTATGGGTGCTCCATAACCACAATACATGGCAAATTCTTCTGACGTTGAAAGCTCAGAGAGCAAATTGGCTAAAGTTTTTTTTGATTTATACAATTTATTTCGTTGATTCAAATAATTTAAAGATTGCTCTTTATTGATCCTAGAATAGTAGTAAGAAGATGGTGGGGCATTATCGAATGGGTCATTACCATGTTTTAATGTCAATACGCAAATAGTGTCATTTTTCTTAAGAATGTTTATTTGATAACTATAAAAATTTAGGGCTATCTCTATTCTTTGGTGCCTGTAGCCAACATCTAAATCTCTGTCAAAGCGAATATTGAAGTCACTTCTTGAAAGTATATGTTTTGATTTCAAAGAGTCTAATTTGTAAATTAGGGTAGAAGATAAAGGTTGTGTTTGTAAAACACTTACAATTTTTACAGCGTAACTCTTTGCATCTTGTCCAAAAGATGGCGAGATATACAACATAAATAGTATTAATAAGTATCCAAGCTTTATTCTTGCTGAAAGCATTCGTAGTTTAACCATTGACTTATCATTTTAAATGTGAATTTATGATTAATTTAAGTAAATTGTGCAGGAGCTGTGAATCAATAAGTTTCTTTTTCTATAGAATATTTAACTAAATCCATTTTTGAAGCCTGTTGTTTTGTTTATAAGCCCGACTTAAAATATGTTCATTAATCTATCAATATCTTTCTATGCGTTTATTTAATTTTCTTATTGCCTCAATAATTATTTGTTTAACACTTTGGAATTGTGGTCATAAACAGTCTGAAACTACTGAGCAAGATACAACAATAGTGAATCAGCAAAATAGTACTGATACACTAGCTAAGATATTATCAATGCCTGATACCAACGAGCATCAAGTAACAACCAAGCACTTTATTTTTACTTTTGAACCATCAACAAAGGATTTTTTTGATAAAACAAATCAAGCAACTAATCTGATTCCTGATAGTACTAAGCTAGAAAAGGTTGGACTAAACTGGTTTGGAAATCTTGCCGACGGAACAAAAAAACATATTGCTACAAATGATACCACCGAAGGTACTTATGCAGTATATGAATTTATTGGAGTTTTAGCAGGGCAATCACAGTGGGTCTTTCTATTAAAATTATATGAGTCTGCTGAATACGTATTGATTGATATGCATACGGGAAAACACACGCCTTTGTATGGTTTTCCCGTTGTTTCTCCTGATAAGAAATGGATTATTTCGGGTAATGCAAGTTTAGTGTCGGATGAATCGGTTAATGGTTTTAATCTAATACAAATTACTCCTCAAGGGTTGATTGTTAAAGATGAAGTTGAATTAAAAACTAGAGGGATAAATCAGCTTAAATGGATAAACAATACTACTTTAGTAGTAGAAGAAACATTCCTTCAAAACGATGAGGAGTTAATTCGTTATGCTAAATTGTATATTCAGAGAAAGTAAACCTTAGATTCATGGCATGACTTTAAGTCATGCAATAAGTTGACAGATAAATCAACAAAAAACATGGTGACCATTTCAAAAGAAAACCAATTACTTACCCTAATCAATGTATTTACAGTGGCACCCGAAAAAATAACAATAGCTAATAGACCTATTGATTTTAGCTATTGATAGCCGACATCTGAATGCTTCTACACGACAATCCAATTAACTAATTATATATCATTATGAAAATACATATAAGCCTATTCTTATTATTAACATTTATTTCTTTTCAAACTTTTGCTTGCAAATGTGGAACGATACCACTTTTAGAGGAATATCAATCTTCAGCATTTGTCGCTACTGTTAAAATTATAAAAGTAAGCCCCGACCCACTCGACGAAGATTACCATGACCTAGAGGTTGAAATACTAGAAATCTACAAAGGAGAGCCGACTACCAAGCTTAAACTAAGAAGTGCTTTGAGAACTTCTTGTAGTTTTATGACGCCTGAAAATACAACATGGTTAGTTTTTGTTTCAAAAGATAATAAAGGTTTTTTAAGATTTGGGGCCTGTTCAGGCAGTATTCAGATTGACGAACAATTTGACGAAAGTGTCTATCCCAACTCAAACGAAAATCATAAAAAAAGAGTAGCCTTAAAATTAGAAGCATTGGCCTATTTACAAAGAAGTAGCCTACTGAGCAATAATAAATACAAGATAACAACGACGGATGTTTATGGTTGTCTAGATGGAATTAAGGGTTTTACTGAAAATGAGAGATTTGCTATTTATGAGATTGATGTAAACCCTGATTTAACTATTAAAAAAATTAAAGCCTTTAAACGATTCCATAACAAGAAGCTTACACGTACTCTGTTAAAGTGCTTAAAAAATAATCTAAGTATTAATACATATCTAAAAAAAGCTATCCCCGAGCCTACTAAGGTATTCTTGATGTTTTTTTATTATCCACAAAATGACAAGAATCAAAGTTTTATTTCTTATTGGGATCTTTGATACTCATCCTCTTTAATACTTCAAGTAAAGGTGAGGCATGCCATAAGTTGTCAATGAAAAACAAAGTCGCAAAATCCCGAAGGGATGATATGATTATAGCCATTAATGATAATCAATTACGTTAAACCCTGAAAGGGTGATATTGCTCACGAGTTCTAACATCTTTCTATTAGCTGGTGACTTAAGTCCTATCAATTACCCACATCTTTTAAAAAGTTAAAATGAAGAGGTGATTATTGATAAAATTGGTTTGAATAGGTTTAAATCGTCCTTCAAACCGAGCTTTGGTCGTCTCTTGTCATAGCCTGACTACGTGAATTTCTTATCACTAGCGAGGGACTTAAGTCCCTCGCTAGTGATAAGAATATGACTATCAAGTACTTATGGATATATGGGTAATCATTAGGACTTAAGTCACCAGCTAATAGAAAGATGCTTTTACGGATGGGGGTTCGAAGATTAATACATCTAAAGCAAATACCTGATTACTGAAACCCGAAGTCCGATAGCCTTGAACCCTAAATCACCTTTGCATCAAAAGTGCCCGTCAGGATTTTACCATTTCTTTTTACTTGCAACCAAATTCTATAGTTCCCTGCCTGTGGGAATACATAAGGAAAGTTTACCGTATTATGGTGTTCTCTTTTGTTGTCAGGATGTAACATATTGGGCATCAGGAAATTATCTCTTTCAGTTTCTGACATCACACTCAATTTGGTCATGATTTTATCTACGCTATCTTTAAAAGCAGTTGTTGGTAAGAAAATAGGTTTGCTAGATGTTTCATTCAACCTTTTTTGCATCACAACTACCGACGTTGAAGAAACCGTTCCCGTAGGGTGCAAATGAATATATACCGAACCATCATCTTTGACGACAGCCGCATGCCCCATCATGCCTAAATAAGGTTCAAGCTGTGCTTTTGTACCATCAGGACTTACAATAGTAAACTTTAAATCATAGAATTGCCCCGTCATCAAAGGTTTTTTAGGGTCAGCTTCCCACACAATACTTGAGCCATCCTGCAATTTAGTTTTTACCCCAGGCGTACCACAGATAGTTATCAGGTCACTTTTTACGGTAGCCTCTTTAGTATTCAACGGATTCGTAATCGCATAGGCATCATAAGGGTCTTTTAAAGGACTTACAGCCTTACCATTTATAATTTGTTTCGTGATTTCAACCGTATCTGCAATGGTATATTGCGACCCTTGCAGGCGCATTACATCTGCATACAACAAATATTTCCCCGCAGGTAAGTCGGGCATTTGGGCTTCAAAGTTTAATGTATCTATTCGGGTAGGATGCAAATGGGCAAATACATCCATCGTTCCCTTTCTTATTAAAAACAAGTGCATCAGTTTACCGTGGTCTGGAATGGCATAGCTTAACCAACGTCTTTTGACAGAATTGCTATCAATCTGTAATTTCAATACCGATACGCCGTTTTCTTCTATTACTTTGGTGTTGGCTGTATAAGGTTGGTACAACTCTCTTTTATAGTCGTCCGTCAGTCCGTTCCACCAATTATTGCCAACAAAAAGTAAAACACCACAAAAACTCGCTCCAATCACTGAACCTCTGACTCTCCTTTTAATAGTAGCATCATTACTACTTTCGCCTACAGCCTGTAAGCTGTCGCTCGTACTAGCTCCGATGATGGTAGTTAGCAGACCCACCAACAGCAAACCCAACCCTGCCAACATCCACCCCAGCGACGGTGCCATCTCGCGTTTGACAGTAGCAATGGCTACGATAGGGACAATCATGGTACCTTTGCCACGGTTACCCGTAATCTCTACTTGAACACTAGCCGCACCTGAGTTCATTAGCCAAATCTGACCTTCGTAGCGTCCTGCCTGATTGGCTACGGGAAAAGCCTCGTCTGAACGAGGAGACCCTTCATCGCCAAACCAGTAATAAATGGGCTTAATATGTACTTTCTGAATATCATTACCATCCGTAATGACTGTTACTTTAGCCGTTCCCGGAATTACATCTGGCGGTTGTACGTATACTTGCAATGCATATTTACCTGCATTGCCTTCAAAAACAACGCCCGAGCTACCGATATGGGCATGACTTCTGTAAGTAATACACAGAGAAAGCAGTAGGAATAAACTGTTTAAAATATTTTTTTTCATAGTGATTTTTTTAAGGCAGGTAAAGAATTAAGAATATACCCAAAAATATTTTTTTATTATAAACCCCGTAGGAGGCTGTCCAAAAAGCTCTTACAACCAAATATTATTCTGCGAAAGACCTCATCCCCAACCCCTTCTCCTTCAGAGAAGGGGCTTTTTGAGCTCAAAAGCTCCCCTCTCTGAAGGAGAGGGGTTGGGGGTGAGGTTTCAAACCAAAGAATATTTGGCAATGGTTTTCTTTTTGGACAGCCTCCTACGGGATATTTTTTCTATTTGAATTTCTACTTAACAAGCTGAAAGCTCATTGCTCACAACTTAAAGCTAAAATCACCGCTGCACTTTCTGCATCCATTTACCCCACATTAAACCTACTTTGGCAGATAAAACACCAAGTATCAAAGCCACTCCTCCGCCAGTAGCCCATGCAGATACGCCCGTAGTAACATCCCATGGAGCAAATTTATAACGATATTGCCAGTCGGCATCACTGCTATACGACCATGCATCTGATTGGAAAAACCAGTTGCGGGCATAAGGAGATTCTAATAAGAAATTACCTGCTGGATATTGGATAATCAAGAAAGTGGCGAGGAAACCAAAGCCCATTAATACGGATAATACCCAATCGTCTTGGGTTGCGAATTTTACTTTTAGTATATCAATAACCAACGCAGGAAAAACCAATAATAAAGGGAATGCCGTCGTTTGGTAATTGGTAACAGGGTTGGCAATTGGTCCTAATAAAGGCTCTGCTGGAAAGAGTCTGAGGGTAGCATTGATGGCGATATAATAAACCATATAAATCAAGGCTGCATAAGTTGCACCCCATTTGCTATCGGAAGCACGCGAAAAAGCAATAATCAACATCGGGAATAATGCCGAACCTATTTGGTAAAACAATGCATCGTGCATATTCCATCTGCCCAAAAATTCAAACATAAACGTATAGGCTGTGGCCAATACCATGCCTGCCGTAAAAATAAAAATCCAACGTAAACGAGTTATGCGGGCTTTGTTTTGTTCAGCACTTAAACTCGCTATTTTTTCTTTTCTGTTCAAAATCGCTAACACCATAATCATGGCACCGATTTGAATGGCAATCAAACCCAACAACAAGACAGTGTGCGGAGGTGAGAAAATCTGAACGTCTAGTCCATAAGTATTATGCCACCAGTCGTCAAAAGGTGCAGATGTCCCTGCTACAAAACCGCCCCAGATACAAAGCATTCCACCCAAAGAGCTATAAAAAATACCCCAGAAATTCACCATCTTACCTTTTTCAGAGGCATTGCCCCAGAACGAAGTTTTAAGTACCTGAAAACCTGAGATAATCCCTGCGAAGGCGGCACCGATGTAAATCAGATTGTGTGGAGCAGAGAACAGTCCGTCTCTTCCTATCGTCATGTGCCATGCAATATCCCATAGGATACCACTGATAACCAAGCACGAACAAATAGCAACTACATAGACATATAAAGGAATACCCAAAAGGAGACTAGCAAAACTTGTTTTACTTTGCTGGGTGTGCACAGCAGGATTAAAAACGCTTGTTGATTCCATCTTGTTAAATAAATTTTGAAGAGACTTTATTGAAAATAGGTGACTAAATTAATCAATAAAACCAAGAGACTCAGGGAGTCTGACAAATTGTTTAATATCATAGATGCTAAAAAGTATAAAAGGGTTGCAAGAAGTTATTCACAAGCAATTGTATTACTAAAGAAGTCTTGATAGTTTTGTATAGGGAACCTCACCCCCGGCCCCTCTCCTTCAGAGAGGGGAGAATATCTGTAACTGAATATAAAATATTCTAAAGATATTTTATATTCAGTTACAGGTACAAACTAGATTACTTAGAGTTGTTTACAACTCTAAGTGAAAAGCTCCCCTCTCTGAAGGAGAGGGGCTGGGGGTGAGGTTTTGTTATTAATTAAAAAAACAAAATATGGCAACTTGGTATTTAGGTAAAATACGTTACCAACGTGAAGACGAAGCGGGTTCTTTAAAAACAATCAATGAGGCATACTTAGTAGATGCCGTTTCATATACCGAAGCGGAAGCTAGGATGTTTGAAGTAGTGGCAAGTAATACGCCTGACTTTCAGTTGATTAATTTGGCTAAAATGAAGCTGAGCGAAGTTTTCTTTGAAGAAAATGGCTCAGAAATCTGGTATAAAGCCAAGGTACAATACATCACTTTCGACGAAAAAACACAAAAAGAAAAGAAAGTACCACACATGATGTTAATCAATGCTGAAAACCCGAAAGAGGTGTACGAGGCTTTGGTGAAAAATTTAGGAAATCTAAACGATTATCTGATTACAGATATCAACATTACTACTATTTTAGAGGTATGTCCGTATGTTCCTGAAAACGAGCTACTGAAAAAAGGTAATTTCAGACCCGTAGCCGAAGTATTGGCCGAACAGGAAAGCCAATTGGCAGATCAAGCGAATCAATCATAAATGAAAGCTTAATGAATAACGAAGAAATTGTCGCCTTACTTGAACTGACGGTAAAGCTGCTTGAATTACACGACGAAAACGAATTCAAAATCAAAAACCTTGGTTTTGCGGTGCGTGCTTTGGATAAAACTACCGAAGATTTACTCAATATGTCGGTAGCTCAATTATCAACCTTGCCAAGTGTTGGGAAAAGTATTGCGACAAAAATTGAGGAAATCGCCCGAACGGGTACTAGTCAAGAGCTTAGTGAATTGTTGGCTCGCACGCCCGAAGGTGTGTTGGAGATGCTTGCCATCAAAGGCATTGGCCCAAAAAAAGTACGGGCGATTTGGAAAGAACTCAATATTACTGATACCCGCGAATTGCTGATAGCTTGTGAAAATGGTCATGTAGCAAAATTGAAGGGTTTCGGTGATAAAATCCAGAACACCATCAAAGAGTCTATCTTGTACGCACAGTCGAATACGGGGAAACTTCGGATGGAGAAAGGAGAAGAGTTGGCTCAAGTATTATTCGATGAACTAGAAGCACATTTCGAACACGTCTCAATCGTTGGTGATGTCAGACGTAAAAACGAAATCGTAGAAAGCATTCAGTTAGTAGTGGGGCACGAAAAACCTTGGGAGGTTCAGCAATTTATCAATACCTTACCGACGTTACAACAAGACGAAAAATCGTCGTCACCATTTGCTTGGCGTGGACATTTTGAAGGCAAAGGCATCGATATTGAAGTATTGATTTGTTCGCCAGCACAGTTTGTTAACCAAGTGTTTATTTATTCGGCTTCGCCTAAACATTTGGCGACTCAGCATTTATTAAAGACGGTTCAAAAAGAAAACTTTGAGTCGGAAGAAGCCATTTATGCCAGTGTGAATATACCTTATATCATTCCCGAAATGCGTGAGGGCAATTTCGAGTTTGATTGGGTTCAAAAACATCAGAATGAGGAATTGATTACGTGGGATGCCCTAAAGGGTATTTTGCATAATCATTCTACCTATTCAGACGGCAGACATACCCTAAAAGAAATGGCAGATTACTGTCGTGAATTGGGTTTTGAATATTTAGGTATCGCCGACCACTCTAAAACGGCATCTTATGCCAAAGGACTTTCAGAAGAAAGAATTTTTGAGCAACATGCCGAAATAGACCGCCTGAATCAGCAATACGCTTTGATGACCGACCGCCCTTTTAAAATCTTGAAAGGGATTGAGTCTGATATTTTGGGCGATGGTTCTTTAGACTATCCTGATGATGTACTCCAGAGCTTTGATTATATCGTGGCTTCTATCCATCAAAACCTAAAAATGACGGAAGAAAAAGCGATGTCGAGGCTAATAGCGGCTATCGAAAATCCTTATACTACCATCTTGGGGCATCCAACGGGCAGACTGTTGTTATCAAGAGCGGGGTATCCTGTAGATTATCAGAAGATGATAGATGCCTGTGCTGCGAATAACGTCGTGATAGAAATCAATGCTAGCCCCTATCGGTTAGATTTAGATTGGCGGTGGATACAATATGCCTTAGAAAAAGGCGTAAAATTATCCATCAATCCCGATGCCCATGAAATGGAGGGTTATTTTGATATGCACTATGGGGTAGCCGTAGCTCGCAAAGGGGGACTAACTACTGATATGACGTTTAATACGTTGAGTTTGCAAGAAATTGAGGCTTATTTAAAGAAGTAGGGAGCTTTCAGCTATCGGTCGTCGGCTTTCGGTATTATTGTACTTCGAGATATTTCCCAAGTTTGGCGTAGTCTTCGACTACGTCAGTACTTCGGGCATTCTTAAAAATGCAATTCCGTCCAATTCTTATTTATGAATTAGGAAGTAGCGAGTTTGTAACCTCTTGCATTGTGGTTTATAAAACCACAATGATTACAGCCCAGCATCTTAGATGCGGACTAACAGGAAGTTTTAGCTAATATTTTAAATTTAAAAAGTCTATTACATTATGTATCTTTCAACAAGATTTTATAGAAAAAAGGATTTAAATCTTTCAAGGAAAATATCAATACTCGGAATGTATGAATGTGAGAATGGTACAAACTGTGAAGGATGGGTTTATGATAATGTCAATTATCCTGCACTTGAGTTTTATGGTTTTTGGCAATTTATAAATATATATCTGAGTGATGAGTATCAAAAGACTCTTGAATATAGGAGCGAAAAAAGTAATTTTTTATTCATGAATCTAGTACATGAAAATAAAGTTTTTTACAAAGTAGAAGACACCTTTATGAAAGTCTTTTTTGAGCCTAAATATATTTTACCAAGTATGGAAAAAATGTATTTTTTGTATGAAGATTTATTTTCTTTTGTAAATACAATTGATGAAGATAATGAAAAAGAAGTTTTACATCTTTTTATTCAACAATTAAAACGTGCCATTGATGATGATTTGGTAGTTTACATAAATATTCCTGATTAATAATTTCGCTGTTTGGCGTAGTCTTAGACTACGTCAGTGCGTCAGGCATTCTTAGAATGCAACTCCGTCCGACTCTTATTTATGAATTAAGAAGTAGCAAGTTTGTAACCTCTTGCATTGTGGTTTATAAAACCACAATGATTACAGTCCAGCATCTTAGATGCGGACTAACAGGAAAGCGTTAAGCAAAGCGTCACTTGTCCTTATATGAAGTATTTCTTTTGAAAAGTAAATAATTTAAAAGTTCAAGCCACAAGCTTGAACCAGTAAGTGTCTTATTCCTATCAATTTAATTGTTTAGAGGAAGGACTGAAGGAGACCTAGGAAGTGATTTGATAAATTTCCAAGGATTAATATTAATTTCTATACGAAAACACTATAAATTAAACATTAAGAATTATGAACAAAAAATATTTACTACCTGTCTTTTTTATGTTGCTATTCAGTTGTAAAAAAGAGGTAGACCCTGCAAATTCTTGTTATGTTACATCAGTTAAAGATGAAGATAAAGATATAACTGCAACTATAAATTATGATAAACAAGGAAAGATTTCTGGTATAATTAGGATGCAAGGAACATTTAAATTAGAGAAAGATACAGTCATTTATTCGGGCAATAAAATAACAGTGAATTCTACTCCTTACAACTACTCTGAATATGTGAAATCTACTTGGACTTTAAATAGTGCTTCACAGGTTGCCAATTTATCTACTTTTGATGTTTATAGTAAAGAGTCGAGGAGCTACAGTTTTCAATATAACAGTGATGGGTATTTGATTAAATTCATATCAGGTGTTTTTCAATATGACGTAACTTACGATTCAGGAAATCCTATAAAAATTACATCCAAAAGAACAGATTTTGTTAATACGCCAGAATTAAGTTATGAGATGGAATATTATACAGATAAAATTAATTTGGAGCAACCTAATTTTCAAAAATCACCTATAGTATTCAATTTTCTTGATGAACGTAACTTTGGTTTTTTCTCTGAAGATATTTGGTTTATTTATAATTTGGGGAAAAAATCAAAAAATCTCATTAAAACTCTTAAAAGGTATAATTCAGGAGGGTATTTAGGTTCAACTTTTAATTTTACTTATGAGTCTGATGGTGATAAATTGAAAAGAAGGTTAATGACTGGGACATCATCTAATAATTCAACATTTGCATATAAATGTGAGTAACTATTTTTAGTTTTTTCCCCGCTTGTCTAAGTGTTTTTTAGTGAAGTAAGAAAGTTAGCATTAAAGCAATTAAAATAGTTTTGCTAAAAATCCAACACATCGCCAAGCCCTTTTGGTTACAATTTCAATAACAAAAACGCCACAAAGAAAAAACTTTGTGGCGTTTTTGGGTTTAAATGCAGTTTACATCCCTATTTTGCAGTTTACAAGAAACTTGTTTTTGCCAAACAACTATTATAGTTCTTTTGTGGTATAAACATTTAAATTTACTACCATGAAAAAATTACGTTACTTATTAGTCTTCCTTATTTTGGGAACGACTTGTTTTTCTCAAGACCATGAAAAACTTCCTACAAAACCTTGGAAAGAGATTGTTGAAATGAATAATGATTATCAACAAATAACAAAATGGGACAACGATATCTATGTTAGTTTAGAAGGGAATTACACAGCAGAAGACTCGATAACTATCGGTAATATTTTAAAGAAATTAGATACTTTGACAGAAACTATTTCAATCCAATTTTCAAAATCAGAGAAACCAAATTTTAAAATTAAATTTTTAGATGCTGTTCTAAAAGAAGGTAATAGTTACACAACAAGCCGTTTTGGTTATCAAGGTCAAGGTTATTCAAGTTGCGAGCTTTATATTTATAAAATAGATGAAGGAGATACAGATTTAGATATTAGAAAATCTTTGGAATCACGTATAGCCAAAGCATTAGTTGGAGGAACTTTTGCCTATCCACTCATAGAAGAAAAAAGAAACAGCATCTTTAATCTAATGATTGCATTATCAAATAGTAAAATCCCTTTGAATGATGAAGACAAGGCAATCATTGAAGAAGTCTATAAAAAAGGTTTCGAAGAAAAACTGGCAAAAGCACAAAATCAATTTAAAGATAGTGTCATAAAAAAGATAGAAGAGGGTAGAATTTTACGTAGAGACGGTTCTTTATGGTGGGTAAAAAACCCAGTAGCTATTATATTTTTACCTGCGCTAATTTTAGTATTATTAGGGCTGTTTTTTATTCATAAAATTAATAAATCAATCAATATTAAAATCAAGAAAGATTGGCTTCAGTTTGGTATTGTAGCCGCTATAGCCTTGCTATTCGCAGATATAATAATTGTATTATATAATTATTTGTATGATTTGTTAACAATACCAGTTGAATACCAATATACGCGTATTATCATAAAAGACTCAATCTTATCCACCTCTTTATTGCTGGCAATTTTATTCCCTTTTCTCTATTTGTTTCGTTTTATTGAGTTGAAAATTCAAAAAACAGTAAAGAACTTATTTGCTAAGACTGGATTAATCTTTTTATCAACGGGATTTTTACCTTTTGGATGTTTTTTAATTTTCTTTTTTATCTTTAACAATGCACTTAGTGACCAAGAAAATTACTTATTTGGTAAATACCAACAAAATTATTTAGCTTTATCTCAAGTATTTTTATTTTTAATGGCAATTGCATCGCTCAGAGCATTAATAGGCTACTTTATTTTTAAAGAAAGAAATTTAATGATAGAAAATGAAACTAAGTTAGCTAACCTAAGAGAACTAAAAGCGAAAGCAGAATTAAAATCGTTACAATCCCAAATAAACCCCCATTTCCTATACAATTCTTTAAACTCCATTGCCAGTTTAGCACCAATAGATGCCCAGAAAACCCAAAAAATGGCTCATTCATTATCAGATTTGTTTAAATATTCCATCAACCGAAAGGATAAAAAAACAAGTACCGTTCATGATGAAGTTGAAATGGTGAAAACCTATTTAGACATAGAGAAAATTCGTTTTGGTGATCGCTTGCAATTTACTGTAACAGTAGATAAAGATTTAGAAAACCATGAAATACCTTTATTTTTAATACAGCCATTAGTGGAAAATGCGGTGAAACACGGAATTTCAAGAAATGAGGGCATTGGCAAAATTGATTTAAAAATTGCGAAAGAACAAAATGAGATAACTATTGCAGTAAGCGATAATGGTCCTGACTTTCCAGAAGGTTTATTAAGTGGTCATGGTTTACAAACGGTTTTTGATTTGTTGCGATTAACCTATGGAGACAAAGCCACTTTAAATTGGACAAATACACCCGAAAAAATGATTATTATTACAATTCCTGAATCTATATAATATGAACAAACGCTATTCTACCATCATTATTGACGATGAAGCACCTGCAAGATTAGGCTTGCAAAATTTACTAAAAGAATTCCCTGAAACTTTTGATATTATTGATATAGCACAAAACGGAACGGAGGCACAGCAAAAAATAGAAGCATCGAATCCTGATATTATTTTTTTAGACATTGAAATGCCTGGCTGTACTGGTTTTGAATACTCTACCCGATGTTTTTTATTAAATATTGATAATGAGATAGTTGTATTTGAATCCACCGAGTAAATATATTCAAAAGCTCTTCCCAGATTTTCAAAAATCCTTGATTGATGTTTCTA
>NZ_JAYFUL010000066.1:0-25844 GCF_034928825.1 Arcicella aquatica
ATTAGTCAGAAAAGCTTTAAGTTTCTCAAAGTCCCTCGACAATCATATTGGTGCAATAAAATACTTTATTTGTAATTATAATCTTGAAAGATAAACATTACATTTTTAGGACTACCAAAAATAGTCAATCTATAATTGTGTTTCCAAACTTTTAAACGATTCGTCCTAGATGTTACGAACTTAGACATTTTACTTTGTTTTTTCGCTTTTGGTGAATTTATTTCGGGGATGACTATTGTATTGCGGGCGTTGGAGACGTAAAAATAACTGTGAGTATAAAACCTTGTTATATAGCATGGTATAATTTTTTTAGTATATAGTAAGTTGTAAAACTAAGAGACGTAAATTTTGACAAACTTAAGTAGGTTTAAACAGCTTCATTAATTATTTTTTAATTATCATAATGCTTAATTATCAATTACTTAGTGTATTTTATCATTTGTTACTCCACATACTAAAACTCTTGAAAAAATTTAAAAGACATGAAAAATTCCATCTTAACATTAATGATAGTGGCTGGTATTGCCTTTGGGTCATGTAAGTGTGATTTGAATGCAAAGCATGAGACAGCAATTAAAACGGATAGTTTACCCCCTGTGGAGACTAATGCTGCCAATTCAAATTATAAGCCTGCTTTTGCAGGACAGACTAGAATAAAAGGAGTGAAGACAACTACGAGCTACGAAAGTAAGATACTAACCACATCACTCCAGAGTCCGTGGGGAATAACTAGCTTGCCCGATGGAAGATTATTAATAACAGAAAAGGCTGGCACCATGCGTATCGTTACTACAGATGGTCAGGTGAGCCAGCCCATCACAGGTATTCCAACGGTGAATGCTAGCGGACAGGGGGGTCTATTAGGCGTCCGTGTTGACCCCGACTTTACCACCAACAGAATGGTGTATTGGGTGTTTTCGCAACCCAATCCTGATGGCAACCTGACCGCGGTGGGCAAGGGAAAATTATCTACTAATGAAAGAACCATAGAATCGCCAACGGTTATTTATCGGGCTACGCCAGCCTATAATGGTACATTGCATTATGGTGGTAGAATCGTCTTTGATCAGGCGGGTAATTTATTGGTTAGCACAGGCGAACGCTCAGATTTAGTAACTCGTCCACAAGCACAGGCCTTAAATTCAGGGCTGGGCAAGATTATCAGAATTACGAAAGATGGTACAGAGCCATCAGGAAACCCCTTTGTAGGTCAAGTAGGTGCTAGAACCGAATTATATGCTTATGGTTTTCGTAATCCACAGGGTTTGGCTATTCATCCCGTTACGGGAGAGTTGTGGGAAAGTGAGCATGGACCTCGAGGTGGCGACGAAATCAATCGAGTTCGGGCTGGTGCTAACTATGGTTGGCCAACTATCACTTATGGCATTGAATATAGCGGAGAAAAAGTAGGAAGTGGTATTCAACAACAATCAGGCCTTGAACAACCCATTTATTATTGGGACCCTGTCGTATCACCAAGTGGTATTACTTTCTATAGTAGCGACCGCATTCCTGAATGGAAAAACAACCTTTTTGTGGGTGCATTAAGTGGAATGCACATTGTAAGGCTAGTCATTGAAAACAATAAAGTAGTAGGAGAAGAGCGATTATTAGCTAGCGAATCACAACGGTTTAGAGATATAACACAAGGCAAAGACGGTGCTTTATATGCCATTACCGACCAAGGAAGGCTGTATAGGATTGATAAGAAATAGTTAATTTACGATTGATATAAGTAGTTTTTCTATTTTATTCCCATTGCCAAGTAAGGGACTCAAGTCTCTCACTTAGCAATGGGAATTTTTATACACTTTGAAATATCTTGAAGTGCTAAGTGTATTGTTTATGGATGAGTTGTTGGCAAAAAATATTGTACAAGACATGATAGAAATAGGAGTAAAACGTTGGTTTTTTATCAGTTCAGTAACTATTGATGATAGCACTCTAAAGTCAGTGTTGAATGAAGCCTTATGGAAAAGCAGTTGATGTAATAGAAGAACTAGCATTAGCTTAGGCATCAATAAACCCAATTCATGATAAGCTTCTTAAAAGTATTTTTAGTCAATATCAAGTTATCATAGAGGTCGTTTGTCGTGTATAAAAGCTGTTGGTCTAAATTAAGTTTGTTTTTCTTCATTATGCTTTGGCATTCTCTACTTTTGCATGAAATAATGACAACTTAAGCCTCCTTCTCTTTGAACCAAAGCAATACGCATGGCAGAGATTAGGTTAATAGAAAAGATAAGAAAGGTATTAAATCCTTCATCAATATAGTCAATTTGAAACACATGTAAAATTGTGTTTTTGATTGAAAAGAAGAAAGGTTTGCTGTTTTACGGCAAGCCTGTTCTATAAAGAAGGGTTTTGTTAATTTTGCCTATGCTGTGGGCCCTCTAAACGCTACTATTATTAATGAATTATTTATCATTATTCTTATACTTTCTATACTTTTACATACCTGTAATTGGTAATGATTGATGAACGAGCGATTTAATACAATCCGATTTAACCTTATTTTTTGGACACTCTATTTTTTATACGAGTGGCTAGGAATGGGTGCAGCCACTGACCAATATTATGTCTATTTTATCAAAGCTTGTACTTCCGTGCCCATTGCCTTTGTGGTGTCCTGCTTATCTGTTCATTACTTGTTTAGTAAGTTCTATTTATTGGATAAAAAAACAACTTTTTGGTTGGGGCAAATCGTAGTAGCTGTAGTGTTTGTGATGCTCAAAAGATACATCAATTATCATTATTTGTACCAGATGTATTATCCCCAAGGGACATTAAAGCCTTTGATTTTCTTTCCAAAAATAATCATAGAGTTTGTAAATCTTTACCTGATTGTTTTTCTATATGGAACGTTCTTATTTATACGTAGTTGGTATCAACAGCGACAAACCTTGATTGAACTTAAACAAGAAAAAACAGCGGCAGAACTAGAACTGCTGAAATCGCAAGTACAGCCACATTTTATCTTCAATATGCTGAATAATATCTATTCAGGGGCTTTTAAAAAGAGTCCCGAAACGGCTCAACAGATATTGAAGTTGTCAAATTTTATAGAATACAGCCTTTATGATTCTAAAAAAGAAAAGGTTACCCTGACAGAAGAACTAGAATATATTCAGAATTATATCGCCTTACAAAAAATTAGGTTTGGTGATAAACTGGATGTTTCCTTCAATGTGTATAATGTCATCGAGGGCATACAAATTCCGCCTTTGTTGTTGTTGCCAATCATCGAAAATTGTTTTAAACATGGCGTGAATAAATCTATCAATGCGTCGTGGATACGCGTAGATATTGAGAAAAAGAATAACGAACTTGTTGTTAAGGTAGAGAATAGTATTGAAGAGGAGATTGAAGTGATGGCTAGTCAGAATGGAGGATTAGGGCTGAACAATGTGAAAAGACGCTTGGAAATTTTGTATCCGAGTGTGCATGAATTTAAAACGTATCGAGAAAAAAATAGCTTTTTAGTCGTATTAAAACTACAAATTAATAGATGAATCGTTGTTTAATTATTGATGATGAGCTTCCTGCACGCCAGCTAATTGAAACTTACCTTGAGGCATTACCCGATTTTGAGGTAGTGAAAATGTTCGATAATGCCCTCGATGGTTTTGTTTATTTACAAAACAACACGGTTGATTTATTGTTTTTAGATATTCAAATGCCTAGAATGACTGGCTTGGAATTGCTGAAATCGTTGCAGAAACATCCCAAGGTAATCCTGACAACGGCTTTTAGAGAATATGCCGCCGAAGGGTTTGATTTGGATGTGTTTGATTATTTAGTAAAGCCCATCAGCCAAGAAAGGTTTTTGAAAGCCATTTCAAAATATTTATATTTCAGAGAGATTACTCAGCAAAATGTGCTAGATGTTTCAACGTTTGAGGATGCTTATATTTTCTTGAAAGTAAATAAAGAACAAAAAAAAGTATATTTAAATGAAATTCTTTATATCGAAGGACTGAAAGATTATATCAAAGTTTTTACAACACAGGGGAGGTTCGTTGTCTATGAACGTTTGCGGTATATGGAAGCAAAATTGCCCGAATCAAAGTTTGTACGCTTGCATAAATCCTATATTGTGGCAATCGATAAGATAAGTGCTTTTTCAAGTGAATTAGTAAAAGTGCAAGAATATGAAATTCCAGTTGGAAGAATTTACAAGCAATCGTTTTTGAACAAGATTTCAGCGGGCATATAATTGTGATTGAGCGAGTTAGTGATTGAGTGATTTTTTTAATTATGTATTAATTACTATTGTTAAAAAATCACTCAATCACAACTCACTCAATCGCTCAATCACTCACTAACTCACAACTCACAATTAGAAAATCACTCAATCACTAACTCGCTCAATCACTCACTAACGACCACTAACTCACAACTCATCCACTCACAACTATATGAGGTACGAATTACGGAAAATAATAACAGCCTATCAACAAATTAATTTTGCTGAACGTCGACTAGCCCTCGCTACCGTTGTAAAACTACACGGGTCAGGGTATCGTCGTCCAGGAGCAAAAATGCTTATCGTAGATAATGGTACTTGGTTTGGTGCAGTCAGCGGAGGATGTTTAGAAGGCGATGTATTACGCAAAGCCCGTCAGGTAATGCAAGATGGCATACCCCGAATCGTAGTTTATGATACCATGGACGACTCGCAAAATGCCTTTGGCATTGGGCTAGGATGCAACGGAATTATTGACATCTTGATAGAACCGCTCGTTCCTTCGGCTTCATCAAACTTAATAGAGATTTTAGCCAACTATGTGCACAACACCGAAACCATTCAATATGCCACAGTAATAGCAACGCAATCGCCCGAAACCATGCCGATTGGCAAACGCTTTGCCGTTAATAACCAGCTAGCTGCTTATTTTCCTATGCTACCCTTTGAACTTTCGACACAAGAAGGTCTTATTGAGCATCGCGACTGCACCTTATTTTATGAAACCATCAAGCCAGATATACAATTGTTAGTGGTGGGTGCGGGCTACGATGCCGTGCCTTTGGTAAATTTAGCCCAACAAGTAGGACTGACGATTACGGTAACAGACGATTGTATTGCACATATTACCCCAAAGCGTTTTCATGAAGCTAGCTGTTTGGTATATAGCAGAAGAACAGATTTTGTAGAAAAACTACCTGTCAATAAATACACGGCTGCGGTACTGCTTTCGCATAATTATGGTTATGATAAAGATGCCCTTACTTACCTAATCGATACAGATGTGGCGTACATCGGCATATTAGGCCCTAAAAAAAGAGGGCAAATGATGTTAGATGAATTAAATATTCAGGATGAAGATGTACTGAGTAAAATTCATTATCCCGTAGGCTTAGACATCGGAGCAGAAACGCCTGAGGAGGTAGCACTCTCAATTATCGCCGAAATCAAAGCATTTTTTGCCAAAAGAGAAGGTGGGAAGCTAATACATCGGAAGCAGGGGATTCATTGATAAAAAGGCTTTTGGTAGTCGGATTTCGGCTTTCAGTTATTAATGCTATTTGCCGTGGCATCCCGACTTAGGAAGCGAGCGAGTTTTTATTCTTATCTCTAGCGAGGGACTTAAGTCCTACTGATTACCCACATCTTTTAAAACGTTGAAATGGAAATGTAATTATTGATCAAATTAGTTTAAATGTACATAAATAGTCTTTAAAACCAAGCGTTGAAGCCCTTATCTCTAGCGAGGGACTTAAGTCCCTCGCTAGAGATAATTATCTGATTATTAATAATTTACAAACTTATGGGTAGTCGGTAGGACTTAAGTCACCACCTAATAGGAAATTTTTGACAATATAACCTACTTCCTATACTTCAACACTCTACCATCCTTAATAACCCCTTTCCAATTAAGTCCAAAGCCAAAATTATAGGTATTTCCATTAGCGTCTTTATAACAGGTTAAGTCATAAGGTACGTCTTCGGCTTGTTTTTCTACTGTTTGCATATTGGCAGGCATTTGCATAGGCAATAACGCAGAGGGCTCAGATTTGCCAACAATGGTTTCCAGAATGGCTTGGTCTTGTACGCCAAAACTCAATAAAATCGCCGATGCAGAAGCCTCTATTTCCGAGAATACCATTGGATTAGTAGTACTTACCGATACTATCACGGGCTTATCTTTCATTAATATTTTGGTATTATTAACCAATGCAGCATCTGTAACGTTAGCAGTTTTGGCCATTTTACCTTTATAAGAACGGTTCGTGAAATTTTCCATCGGGTCGCCACCAGCTATACTCGTCTCACGGGCTTCTGTAGCGGTATAATCGAAGTATTGCAAACTAATCGGGATATAGCCGTTGCCACCGTTTTTCAAATCCTCTTTGTCATAGCCAATTGTAGCCTTTGGATTTTCGATGAAAACTAAGGCAAAATCTGCTTCTTTGGGATTGTCAGTTACATTAAAATGCTTTTTCACGATGTCCATATTGACAGGATAGTCTTCAGATGAAGGCGTTTCCATGCCTAAGAAATTACGACTAGCAGGTACAAATCGTTTGGGTACATATACCGTTTTTCTAGTAGTAATAGGCAATGTTTTAGCAGTGTTTTTAAGCATCACGATAGATTTCAACTGTGCTTCATATCCAGCCTTCATATAGGCAGGCTTGCCAACAATCGCTTTGGTTTCTGCTGGGTTCAAGTATGGATTTTCAAATACGCCTACTCTGAAAATATTCTTCAAAAGTCTCACTGCTGATTGTTCCATGCGGGCCCTCATTTTGGCCTCACCATGTTCTTTGATACCCATTTGGTATGCTTCTAACACGGGCTTCATGTCGTTGTTACCACCAAATTGGTCTACACCCGCCATCAATACTTTATAGTGTCTTTCGGCTAGACTAAGACCTTCTACTCCCCACGACTTGCCATCAATAAATACGTCCATCGCCTTATGGTCGCCCGTCACAAGCCAGTCGGTACATACCACACCATCGTATCCGTATTTGGTTCTCAACAAATCAGTGATGATATATTTATTGTAATTGTTAGCTACATTCTCATGGTTTTTCTTGTCCTGATTCCATGAAATAGTATAGTAGGGCATCACCGCCGAAGCCATCTTCGTTTGTCCTTTTAGCTTAAATGCTCCTTGGGTAAAAGGAATAAAATGTTCTTCAAAATTATTACCGGGATACACCGCAAATTTACCATTGGCATAGTGTGCATCACGACCAGCCTCACCAGCACCACCGCCAGGCCAGTGTTTTACCATTGCATTGACACTTTTCATGCCCCAAGCAGTTGACTGAAAACCATCACAATAGGCTTGTCCCATTGCTGCCGAAAGCCAAGGACTTTCGCCAAAAGTACCATTAAAACGTGCCCAACGTGGCTCTGTAGCAATATCTACCTGTGGCGAAAGCGCCGTAGTAATACCTAAAGCACGGTATTCAGCAGCGGCAATTTTACCAAAAGTCTCAGTCAACGCAGGATTGAAAGTAGCAGCCATGCCTAATGAACTTGGCCACATAGAAATCTCTCCACCCGATGCCGCATCGTATTCTGCCTTAGCTGATGTGCCATGTCGAGGGTCGGTACTGTTATTAGCAGGAATCCCTAAACCAACACTTTCACAAAAAGCCTGCATTTTGTTGTTCCATTGAGCCGCAATCTCAGGTGATTTTACCGTCGTAATCAACACATGGCGAAGGTTATCTTCGGCTAAAAACTTCTTTTGTTGATCAGTTAAGTCAGTAGGGTCAGTTTCACCCTCTTGATAAGCTTTACCATGATAAGTACCTGCAAAGTAACCTCCCGCACGAGCAGGAATAGCTTGGTGTGACGAATAAAGCATTAAGCCTGCAATCTGTTCGATACTTAATTTAGACGCCAAATCTTTAGCACGAACATCACTCGATAAACGCCAGTCTTCATACTTATCTAGCTTGCCATTTTTATTCAAATCCTTAAATGCAAAGCCATCAACCGTTAATATTTTCGTACCCACCGATGGCGAATAGCCTATACTTTGTCCTCCTAGATTTTTAATGATATTAAAACCCGCCATTGGGCTTTCCGACCATTTTTTTTGTGCGGTTGCAGTTGAAATCAGCCCTAATACAAGCCATCCTGCAAGTATTGTTTTTTTCATAGAATGTTTTGGAATAAATTGACAAACATTATTTAATCATTTTGATACAATAATGCTTATTTTTTTTCTAACGTCCTATCATAAATGCTTAAAATTTACTTTTTTGTTGATTAAATATGAAAAATTTACTTTTTAGTGTCATTTTCTGTGTTTTGTCGTGTTCAAATAACAAATAAACACCAAGCAGTTGATGCTTAAAATGTAAGCATTAGAGACCTTAGTTAATAAGGTGGAGGATGTGGCAAGCTAATATTCTGAGTAATGTGTGGACATTCCCCTTGAACTTTGTAGAAATTATTTCTGGTGATGGCAAACAGGTATATCGCGACCGAATGGATTTGCATACTACAAAACAGTTTGGTAATCAGGACTTTAAATTTAAAGTAAACTTAAAAGGCAGAAAATGGGCACGACTAGAGCTCTGGGATGTAGCTGCCAACGGAGCATTTACGCAGTCGGTTTATATAGAGTAGGAGGTATAAATAATTAGCACTTCGACTTGCTCTAAAAAGCAAGTCGAAGTTGTTATAGAGAGGATTTTAATCTCGACAAACTCGTTCAACATTTCTATAACTAGCAGTTGCCTTCTAAGAAGGCATGACACTTTGACATAGTGAAAAACACTACGCCAAGCAGACGTTGATTAATGATATAAAAAGACTATTTTTATGTCAACCTATTTTAGGTAAACACAAGGACTTACATTTAAAAACATTAAATCTTTATCTACAAAATAATCAAAAGAAATGGAAACAATAAACTGGAAAAAAATCCAAAAACTAGATTTAGTTAAGCAATTAACTAACGAAAATATACCAAGATTAACAAATACTACTTACAAAGGTTATTTTTCAGATTTTGAATATGCAATGAATAAACTAGATTTTCTCACCTCTAGAAATTTATTAATTGTTTTATTATGGAATAACTCACAAAAAACATTAGCAGATATTCAGAAAAAAGGTATTTTTAGAGCAACCAAGCAATTAGAAAATAATAAAACTATTTTAGGTTCAATAATTGATGACTTATTACAAACGACAGAAATTATCTCAAAATTAGATAATATAGAGAAAGAGTATTTGGAATCCATATATAATTTATTTGCAATATTTCCTTCTTTAAAAAAATGTCAAGATAACGTTATAAAAGAAATTAAAAGTTTCAAAAATAAATATCCAAATGGTTCATTTATAAAAACACTAATGGCATGGAATGATTATCTTTTTGTTTCAAGTTACATTCCTGATTATACAAATGATTTAATCCAAAGTCAGACAAAGGAAGAACTATCGGAGGCGATATCGTACTTAATTTATAAATACACTACTATATTTCAGGATGATCCTATTCAATTTCTTATTGAAATGAATTATTTAGAATCTGAAGAATTTGAAAACCTTGTTGTCAGTATATGTACATTTATAGATATTAGAGAGAAGGAAATTAATATAGATTATTTTGGTTACAGATGCATTTTTGAGAAAGGTAGACTTATTATTAAACCTCCATTTGAGGATTTTGAAAAGTCACTAAGATTGGGATACATACGAACAGATATTCAATATCTGAATGATATGATGTATAATGCAAGAATACAGGAAGACAGTGGAGGCTTATTATTCCAACATTTTATTGAGGAATTGATAAATAAAAGCTCAATAAAATTTATTCATTTAAATCATACGTTAAATTCTACACGTTACTCATTTGTAATTCCCGAAATTGTTCATGAAAAGATATTAGTAGATTTTTTAGGGACAGATCGTTTATTTATTGATGAAGTTAATTATTTAAGATATTTATATAAAGAGCAACAACTTGATTTTGAAAGCTTGAATCAAATAAAAATTAAAGAAAACTTAACACTTTATGAGTTTATAAGAATTAAAAGGTTCTTTAATTTTATGTTTTTTGCATTCTCATATGAAGTATTTAAAATAGAAAAGGATCCTTATACGATTATAAGGTCATTAGTTCCTGTTTTAACCATTACACAATTATATAAGATAATAAATCCACTTTTTGAAAAAGATAAAATAGATTCTTTTTTGGAGCTAATCAGCTGGAGTCGTGATTCGAATTCTATGTTAGATTTACAATATTATCCTATTTATAAATCTAAAGAACTTATCCATATATCTTTATCTGTACTAGCAAACTCTAGTTATATTAGAAATCTTTATGCATCAGAATATTCTAAAGGGAATAATGCAATAATGAGTGATGGGAAGAAAGATTTATTAACAGAAAAACTAGAAAAGTTTCTTAAAAATGCTGGCATTAATGTTCATACTGAAATTAATGTAAGCACTACAGACATAGATGTTTTGGCCTGTTTTGATTCAACTCTATTTATTTTTGAATGTAAGAACGGATTACATCCTGTAAACAGTTTTGATCTTAGGGGAACTTATAATCATATAAAAAAAGCAGAGCTACAACTTGGAAAAATTCAAGAATTGTATAAAAATGGGAAGTTAGCCCAAATCCTTAAATATAATTGTGATATTGAGTTAGATGATATTCAAAATATAAGTTATTCTATTGTATTAGGTAATCGCCTTTTTAATGGTAATATTTTTGATTATCCTGTAAGGTATATTAGTGAATTAGTTAATATAATTGAAACAGGTAATATTCATACAGAAGAAGGCACTTTCTGTATTTGGGAAGAAAATCGAATAACAGCTAAAGTATTGTTAAACTACATGAGCAATGAAAATGAAATTTTTAAAATTTATACTGAACTTCTCAATGAGACTAGATTATCAAAAAAGTTTTTTGATTCAGTAATAGAAATGGATACATACGAAATTAGTACTGATAAGAACGCTATGAGTAATATTATAAAAAAATATACAAATACCTTCAGAAAGGTAGAAGAGTAAAGTTAGTTAATATAACTTGCGAGATCTAAACGTATTGGTAGTGGCTTACAGATGGCAATTGATACAAAAAGCTCTGAAATTCTTGTTAAGCAATACTTCCCAAAATAATATTTCATGAACAATAGACCAAATTTAAAGAAGCTACATGAAGCTGAATTATTGAAGATACAGCTGAGAAAGATAAATTAGAATTCAGTGAATATCTTCGTAATGAAAAATTGAAAAACCAAAAACGAAGAGTAAAAAAACACGAATACATAAGCTAGCGCCGTAACTCAATAACAATAAAGCCACTTATTTTTGATAAGCGGCTTTATTTATCTACTCTAGTTCTTCTACTTTAACCTTGCAGGGGGGTAGGGGAGTAATGAACTCATTAAAACAACATCTTATCTTTCAACAGACCTAGAAAATCCCATTTCTCCTTCTTTGCCATCGTTTTCGATAATACTGATGGCATAGATATAGGTCTGACCTTTTTCTATTTTTTCATCAGTAAACACAAATGAGTCAGACGGCATCGTGTGTACTTTTACAAAATCACCACCCGTAGCGTTACGTCTGTAAATGGTATAGCCTTTACGATTAGAATAAACGATTTCTGGGATGCTAACCTCTACACCAGCAGTGATATTGCGTACATAAAACTCGTTTACCGTTTCAGTTTTAGGTTTTTCAAGACTAAATTCTGTGGTAGCACTATAGGCACTAATGTCACCACTAAAAGCCACCGATGCTACTCTGTACTGATATGTTTCCCCTCTTTGGATAAGGCTATCCACTAAAAAGGCATTGCCTGCTTCTTTAGGTTTCACAGTAACATATTCTGTATCACCTTTCTTTCTTCGTTGTACCAAAAAGGTTTCAATCATATTATCTTGTGTTCTGGTATCATCCCACATCACCCTTAGTTTCCCGTTGACATAATAAAAATCAATATTAGCAGGAGGATTGATGTCAAGTTTTTTAACCGGTATAATCACGACTACATTGCTATAAATACTGGTATCTTGTCTCAAGTTTTGGTTTTTTATGGCATAATAATACTGACTTCTACCGCTCAATGATTCAGAAGTATCGGTATACTTTTTTTCTTTGATAGGGCCAGCAATCAAATACATTTTTTTAGGCGATGTGCCTCTGTAAACAAAATAACCATAGAACCCCGGTTCATCAGCCGCTTGCCATGTTAATGAAACATCTTTCCCTTTGTTAGCAACTTCTAAATTGTAGGGAGGTAACGGTTTCGAGAACTTAGTGTACGTGCCTACTCCTTGTGCTGCTACAGTTTGTTCGATACCAATTCCTGCTAAAAACAAGGATTTTACTTGGTAACGATAATACTCTCCAACCTTTATGGCATAATCTGTATAAGTGGTATCTGTAGCAGAAAGGGTGGCCAATGTTTCCAGTTTGTCCTGACCGTCGTACCTAGCGATTTGAACCCCTGTTAAATACGGTTTGGTAGGTAGTTTATCCCATGCAAGGCGAATACCGTTCTCAACTTCGCTTACTCTGACAGAATAAATCAAAGGCATGGTTCTAGCCTCTACCCCAAACACTACAGCAGTATCTGAATGAGCTCCCTGATTGTAGATTTCATCTTCCGCCATCAAGTATGCCGTAAACTGTTCATCTTTACCGACGTTTCCAAAATAATGATAGGTAAGGGTATCTTGCGTGTGATTTAAATTTGGGAGAATCTTTGTGCTCGGCAACGTTATGCCTCCTCTGCTAGGTATCACCCTTCCGCTAAGTGCTGTAAGGAAGAAAGGCACCGTTAGTAAACCTCCTGTGGGGTCAAATGCCGCACGATTTTTCGGTTTAGGAAGCGTGGTCATCATGGCTTCCGAAACCTTTAGTTTCCAAGAAATGCTTACGCTTGAGTCTGTCGAGCGAACAAACGATACCTTAGGTTTAAGATAAGGCAAGGCATAATTGCCAATTTTACTTTGAGCAAGAGCCACGCCCCAAGGATATTCCGTTTTGTTTTTATCAACCCTAATTACCTGATAATAGACTACTTCGTCTTCTTTTACGTCAGTATCTAGGTAAATTTGACCAAGCATCATACGGGTCTCGGTAATAGAATACAGAAAGCCATAATCGTTTGCTTTCACATGCTTATCTACAAAGTCAAGAAGTTCCTTGTTTGTTTTTTGCCCCAGAAACTTTCTAACATCGGCTAGGTCATTCTCGCTAAATAGCTCTTTTAGTTCTTTCTCGCTACTAGCTTTTTTAGCCTTTCCAATTGTTTTAAAATTCTTCAAGGGCGACTTTGCTTTCGTTGAGTCGGTAATCAGCACAAAGGGCATTCTCTTGATGATAAAATGGTCTGTAGCCTGCAAAATAGCAGTGTCTTTTCCCGCTACTTCATCCCTACCAGCTAGGTAAATATAATTGCCCAGTTTAGACGACGCTACTTTTAGTACGCGTGGAGGTTGCATTGGCACTTGTTGGGCTTGCAAACTTACAGTTGCCCAGCACATGATTAACAGGATAAACGTTACTATATTTTTCATAATATTTTTCTATTCAAGAATTAGTTTAAGCGAATATTAACACTTGATCCTGCGCTAGATACATTGAAGTCTGCTCCAACACTTAAACATAGTTTAAATCCTACGCCACAAGGAACCCAGTTGCTTCCGCACGAGCAATTGAAGCTACCGTTTGGATAAGGGATGCCCCAATAATAACTAAAACATGGGCAGACTGATGGTGGCGAGCAAAATGTAATGTTGATTGAATTACAAGAGGCTCTGTCATCTGAATAAAATTGCGTTGCCATACTGCTGCTACCTCTTAGAAACCAAGTGCCATCGTAGCCTCCTTCTAGATTTATACTTAGTGCACCCATTGCACCAAGGGTCATACCCAAAAGCGTAACCCTTACATCGGATGATGAACTAAAGGCTGACTTGGCATAAAACTTATTTTCAGCAGTCTTATAATACATCTCTAGGTCTCCCGAAGAAACATATTTAAAATAGAAGCCAAATGCCTTAAAGCCAGCTATTTCGGCATTGAGTCGTCCACTGAAGTTTGGTACTTCCACCGTTCCTTTCAAATATATGGCATTCATGGTGCCATCACTATCAAGTACATCTTTTTTTACTAAACTTAATAACGCTATCGCTACTTCAGGAGCACCAGGGGTACTTTTGTTAAAGTTAAAACCAAGTGCTACAAAAGCGTTACCATTTAATAGAGCACCAGCATAGGCTCGGGCATTAAATCCGAAGAATAGAGATCCACCTTCTAAGCGAGCTGGAAAGTTCGGGTCTGGTTTTGGTGCTAAGGCATAAATTACGCCCTCTATTTTTGTATTTACACCATCAAGCAGTGTTACATCTTTATCAATATTAGCTGATTTAACAGTGATAAGTAACGAAGTCTTACAGAAGTCTGCTTTAAATTCCATAGTACCCCAAGGTTTATCTTTCATCACCAGTACCCCACTACCATATATCACTGGGTTGTCATTACAATTGGTGTTATCAAACAGAATTCCTACCGTGGCATCTTTTACCATGGCTACTGTTTTGGGCACACCAAGTGGGCCTAAGCTTCCTTTCAAGAATACATCGTATTTACGTGTTCTAGTATCAATATCAAACCCTCCACCTATGTTGTGCCACATGATAGGGCCTGTAGCAACACCAGCGTTGGTTGTAATACTGGCTCCAAGTTGGAAGCCACCTGCTGCATAACTATAGTATTTAAACGATGCTCCAAATTCTTTAGTTGCCATTTTCAGGGTAGAATTGGCTTCAAAACCCTGTTTTTCATCATCAAACTGCAATTTTACTTTTCCTGCAACCGTGAATCCTGCGGTTTTCATTTCTAATGCAAATTCATTCAACATTATTTCAGGGCCACTACCAACATTGCCTACCACAAATGAGGCGGAAGCAGTAGTGGAGAATCCTTCAATTGGAAAGTTGATACCCCCATTAATTCCTATTGCCCATGTTGCCTGACCTCCTGTAAGTTGTTCTTTGTCAGCGGCTTGTAGCTTAACTGGCTTAGATGCATCAGTAAGTGCTTTAGCCATGTCTTTCATTGAGATACCGTAACCAATGTTCACTAGTAAGGTCTTGATATTGATCTTCGCTACCTTCAAATCTACTACTGCATTGGGCGAAGCAACCATATATAAGTCCCAATTTTTACTACTTAACTGAAACTTATTAATCACCATTGGGAATACACCTGTCAACACCGACTTGATACCTGCTGAGCCCCCAGGAGCAGTATAGTCCAAGCTTCCCGAGGTTTTGAATTCAAAGCTTCCAGCACCAAAATTATAGCTCAAACTGATGTTACCATTGTTACCCGTAGTCTTAAAGGTTAACCCATTCATGGTCAATCCTGATGCAGGGAGTAGCACTACGCCTGCTAAGGTAGTTCCTGAGCCTTCTTGCGTTGTTAATGAAAGTGATTTGATAATCATTGTCCCGTTTTCTTCGTTTCCTTGAAGAAGCGAAATCTTTCCAGACATTGACAAATTCGGGTTGTTTGTACCTAAACCCGACAAATCCATCTTACTCACCACCAACCTAAAGTTGTGCATAGTGGCTGTAAAAGGATTACCACTAACACCCATACTGGTTTGAACAAGATTAGTGGGTTTCATATTAAACCATTGGTAACTATTGGCGGTGTTTTCAGGTACAATTAATCCTGCTATTGTAGGTAATTGGAAATACGTCCTTAAACTGTAGCCAGTGCTACTAAGGCTAGCGTTATTTTTGTTCACCATTAAACTACCCATAGCACCTGCTTTTATTTCTAGGTTGCCAGTTATTGGTGTTGTGAAAAGAATCGTTGACGCAAAGCTTTGCCCTGCTTCTAGGAACCTTATCTTCAATTTCCTAGTACTGCTTAACTCGGAAATGGTAGATCCACAAAACACATAATTGAAAATTCGTGTTGATAAACTATCCTTCACTACTGCATCTGGTAGGCTAATGGGTAGATTATCAGATGCACTAGATGAACTGAGTCGAAGTACGAGCTGGTCACCGCCAACGATGAATTTTGTTCCTTCTGCTAGCGATACTGATTTAATCTTGATAAAAGGATTACCTTGTACCTCAATTTGTGCTAAGCCAAATGCCTTTACGTTCATTACAGACTCTTTAAAGGTAACATCGCCCAAAGGCACGGCACTGATGTCTGTAGCCTTAGCCTTTATAGGCACATTGCTAAATGTCAGGTTTGCATTACTTCCTTCTACGGTATATAAACCATTAGAGGCTACTGTTAACGAGCCAGTAATCTCAAAATTTCCTGCACTTATTTTCTTTATTTTAGTAATGGTTACGGGGAAACCAGCAAAAGTTTGTAGCCTTGGTGCGTCGGGGTCTATAAACTGCACAGGAAAATCAACGGCTTTTGAGGTTTCTCCTGCCGCCACTTTAACTTCTATAGGAGCAATATAGGATGGATGCACTACACTAACTGTATATTCTTTGCCTGCTGGAAGTGTAAGCACATATTTCCCATTCGCATCAGTAATGGCCTCATAAGGAAGACCATCAACATATACCTTTGCTCCCGATAGTCCCGTTGCCTTGTCTTTATCACTGATTACTCCAGTAATTACTAGGGCTGGTGTTAATATCACTTTTAAGTCTAATCCACTAACGCCATTAACTATTTGGAATATTCCAGAAACTTTCATGAATAATGCCCCGCCTGTCACTGGCTCAATAACAAAACCATGCATTCCTGGTGTACCTGTGTAAGACCACTTAACACCATCTGTTGCATTAAAAACCTCCTTACCATCAATCGTTACTTTTCCTCCAACAATCTTCTTGTTGCTCAAGCTAAACTCTAAAAGAGCACTACCACTAGGTGTAGGAATAAGTTTTGTGTCAGATTCAGATGTCACGTAAGAGCCCTTCACTTCTTCGCCTGCACTGAAATAAGTTGGAAAAATGTCCTTCACTTGTCCCGTACCAATTCCTATAAGATCTGCAGTGATATTATTCTTGCTCTGGTATTTCAACGGATCTAGACCCCATAGATAGGACTGCCAAGTACTTGCAGTGTATCCACCCGATGGATATGTTGCAGGCATCATATAAAATGTTATCTCTTTATCGACATATCCATCAGCATAGCAATCAAGTTTATTACTTGGAGCCTTCACTGGATAGGGGACCTTTAGGGTAAAATAGCCATTTTTTGTGGTACGTGCAGAGATATTAGTACCTCTTAGGGTTACTAGGGCATTTTCTATGCCATCACTAGTTGTCGACGCACTAAACTTTATTCGACCAATAATGGTTGCTACTAATTTTTTAAGGGCAATATTTTTGGTCTGAAGTTGTTGCCCGTCTTGTATCACTGCATCTACTTCCGTAGCGCTTTCCATAATACGAGTATCTGTAACGGATAATTTAACAATACCTCTCGGTAGAAGCCATGGTAACTCAGCGAACTTAAAATAACCACTAGCATCAGTTATAGCCGTATATACAGTATTGACGTTCTTAGGTACGCCGGGTCTAAGATCATACGTTTGAATAGTGGCTGTAACTTTTGAACCGCTTTGAGGAATGCCAGAGAAGGTAACAATACCATCTATCTGGTTTTTACTTACGTTAAAAACAAAGTTTTTTGTTACACGTGTAACGATTTTGGCAGTGTCTGATGTACTTCGTACAGGCAACGTTCCTAACGGATAATAGACCGATTCTGTTGATGGATAGCTTACTTGTACCAAGTAGTCATCAGGTGCAGTACTTCTGAACAATCGTTTAAAAGTGTTTCCATTGCTACGTTTAGCCAGTACTACATAACTAACGTTATTGTAGGTTATAGTCTCGGGAGAGTTACCAAATACTGCCTTCATTACTGGCGATGCATTGTATTTGGCTTGATTTAATAAGAAATTGAGCGTCAATCCAGGATAACCAGTAGTCACTAATACTAGTGGTTTTACCTGCATAGAGATAATCTGTAAGATAGTCGTACCAAGGTTGGTATCGTAGCTATTAGTGCTAGTTTTTACCAATTTTACCGTTTGCGTAACAGGGTAAAGTTGGTTATCGGTATGCTTAGCTATGATATAAACCCCCTGACACATATCAGCCGTGACGGTATTGAAGCTTATACTATAAGTACCATCCGAAGCCGTTTGGGCTGTACCGAGTACAATTGATTCTCCTGAAAACATTGTTCCATACAATGTTACCTGACCATTATTTAAATTGTATTTGGTTGTGCCTGGGGTAGGGTTATTAACAGGCAGACTTGTAATTGATTCTGCGGCGGCATTCGTTGCTAAGTCTGTTAATGTACTCGTACCTGTTTCATCAGTTTGTTCTGAAGAAGCATAAGCAAAGGTAACCTTCCCCTGTAAAATGCTGTTTACAGGAACGACAGGAGTTGTAGTCTCGACTAGCGTTGATCCTGTACCACCACCTCCTCCAGTACTTGGGAAAGGTGACGAAGCGGTTCCACCTGACACACCACCAGCATTGGCAGGTGCTACACCATACTTAAAATTAGTAACTGTGCTCTGTCCATTATTCCTAAAATTGGTAAAACCATTAGGGTCAAAGGCCGTAACCATCATGGCATATCGTCTGCCAAGGGTTAATTGCGGATCAGCAGGGCTATACACATACATATTACCCATTACTTCTTTTTCAAAGAAATAAGGTTGAGTAGCACTCATAATGGCATCGTTAGGATTACGATTACCAATAATTTCTACAATACGGACTCTGTACCATGTAGTAGGAGGGGCACCGGGGGGCGTACTCCAACTAAGTGATACTAATTGAACGGAAGTATTAGTGATTTCCATCGCATCCATCGGTGCGATTATCAAAGGGGGCTCTAGGTTAGTTACACTAAAGTTATTACTGCAACCAATGGGTTCTTCGGCACTTACCGGAACATTCGTATCATAATTATAGGCGCGGATACACAACCGATAATTGGCTTCGGGAAGACCGTTCCCACGGATAGCTTCTGCCGAAGTGATTCCGACATAATCAAGATGGTCAAGATCAAAGAATGAAGTAAAATCTCCACCATTTAAGACCTTCATCTCGCCAGGTGACATCACAAGTGGCGAAGCACTTCTAAAACTAGACTGTACTCGCATTTCAATTCCATTGTCGCCCGAAACAACACCCCTAAGTTGAAGCCGTTGTTCACTAGTAGTAGTGTTTAAGAGCGTAATAAGGATTTGTTCTGGGTGCGAAGTATAGTCGGTAATGCGATACCGATAGGGAGGAATAATTTGTACGGTTATTCTTATCTGTGCAAACGCACTATTAGTAAATGAGCATAACAGTAAAAAAAACAGAAACCTCTTGATAAGTACGCACTTAGAGCCTGGTTTAGATAAGATTGAAATCATGTTAAAAAGGGTTAGCTGTTTAATACTCTTTCGGTTATACATTACCGAAACAATTGTAACAAAATTAATTACATATTGCTGGCAATTTTAAAAAGGTATTCCAATGAGCATATATTGGATGTGAATAGTGTATTTATGTATGTAAGAAAATGATTGCATTTCGCATTGAACTCTTCAAGTTTAGAAATAGCAATCTTATAAGATATTATGGATAAATACATATACGCTACTGAACAAAGCCACAGTCTCTTTCATTATACGAAAAATCGCTTGAGAGGGTATCGGTAGATATCACCAACGGTGTATTAAAAATTCTTTTGATTATATAAGAATGCCCAAGTTTAGGGATGGAAGGTAGTTGTCTATTTGTAATAATACCGTATGGTGTATTTTCAGTGTGGGGAATGTTGTGTGTATTGGGGGAGAGGAGAAAAAAGAGGAGGTTTTACCTTTACTATTAGCTGGTGACTTAAGTCGCTAGCTAATAGTAAGGGGTTGAATAAGCTGAATTTATGACTTAGGTTGATCAGCCGTAAAAGGCTGATTGTAATATCGTCTACCTGTTGTTTTATACAACGCATTAGCGACTGCTCCAAACACAGGAGGGAAGGGAGGCTCGCCAAGTCCAGTAGGGTCAAGGTCATTGTGAACAAAATGCACATCCACTTTTTTAGGTGCTTCGTTATGACGAATAATGCGGTAATTATTAAAATTATTTTGTTCTGCTGCGCCGTCTTTGTGGGTCAACGCTCCATAAAAAGCATTTCCGATGCCATCTACCACAGCACCCTGCACCATATTGCTTGCTGCGTCTGGGTTTACTACAATACCACAATCAATGGCACTCGTTACTTGTTCAACATAAGGTTCGCCATTCCGTTCTATCATATCCACCACATGGGCGGCATAGGAATTATGACAAAAATAAGCAGCGACGCCCCTCTTTTTGTTATTGTTTTCAGGGTTACCCCACTTAGATTTTTCTCTTACCAATTCCAAAACCCCAGCATATCTATCCGCATCATATTCATTATTTTTACCTACAGGATTTTCCTTAGCACGTTTTAATAATTCAAGACGGAAAGCAATAGGGTCTTTTCCCATAGCTTCTGCCACTTCATCTAAAAACGACTGTTCCGCTGCTGCATTAAAATTAGAACGAGGCGCACGGAATGCACCAATCGTAATATTAGAAGGAATCTCCCAACCTTCAGCTAAGTAATTATCCACTGCACCAGCAGGAAAACGATTCGCATGAACAGGGTGTTCAGGAATACCTCCGCCTTTTACATGAAAACCAATCAGGTTTTTATTGGCATCTAAAGCCGCACGATAGGTAGCCGTGTACATCGGGCGATAGATTCCATAAGTCATATCATCCTCGCGGGTATAAATCAATTTGATAGGCGCTTTTATTTTCTGAGAAATGCGAGCGGCCTCATATACATATTGACCATACGCTCTCCGTCCAAAACCTCCACCCATGCGGGTCATTTGAATTTCAATCTTGTCAGCAGGGAGGTTTAAAATTTTTGAAAGCGTAGGCTCTACCCAACCCGGTGCTTGTAGTGGACCAGCTACTACGGCTTTATCTGCTGAAACATGTGCGAAGAAATTCATCGGTTCCATACAGTTGTGTGCCAAAAATGGCGCATTATAAGTGCGTTCGATAACCTGAGCGGCGTTTTTGAAAGCAGTTTCTGGGTCGCCATCTTTCCTTAATTGCTGTGCTGGTTTTTTAGCATATTCAGCCATTAATTCCATTTGACCACTTGTGGTTTCCAATCTGCCCGGAACTGTTACTTCTCTTTTTCCACCACGCCCCATCATCGTATCCTTTACATCACCAGTAGGCTCCCACTGTATTGTTAGTTTCTTGCGAGCATTCATTACTTCCCAAGTAGAATTGCCCACAACAACCAATAAATCGTTGAATGTACGGGTATCAAAACCACCCTGCTCGAAACCATCATCATATAATTTGAAGCTAAAAACATGTTTGATGCCTGGCATTTTTAGGGCTTGAGTAGCATCAAAAGATTTTAATTTCATACCAAATGCAGGTGGATGCTGAATCATGGCAATCAACATACCCTCTACACGGTAATCCATTCCGAAAAGTGGTTTACCCATGACTACTTTTAAGCCTTCGGTATTTTTCTTTGAATTCCTTACAATCGAAAAATCTTTAGGGGCTTTCAGCTTCACGTCTTTCGGTACAGGGATGGTGGCGGCTTTGTTGGCTATTTCACCATATTTTGCCGATTTTCCGCTTGAATGAGATAATACGCCTGCTTTTGTCGTGATTTCTGTAGCAGGAACGCCCCACGTTTGAGCAGCCGCTTCTATGAGCATCTGTCTAGCTGATGCCCCTGCATTTCTCAAGGGTTTCCAGTACATCCTCACCGAATTACTGCCCCCTGTAAATTGTGGACCTAGCTTTACATTATCGTGCGGACCCATTTCTACAACCACATTCTTCCAATCTACGTCCAATTCCTCTGCCACCATCATGGGTAATGAAGTCATTACATTCTGACCGAATTCGGGATTCGGACACATGATTTTGACGATATTATCGGGCGTAATCTTGATATATCCATTGAGTTCACTCCATTGTTCGGGCAAATTCATTGAAGTCATTTTGTCTGCCGACTTGAAACTCGACAGCCAAGTAAAGCTCAGCATCAATCCACCGCCTGTAAGAGCGGAAGATTTTAGAAATGAACGACGGCTTTGTGTGTTATTATTTTCCATGTTGATGTTTTTTATGCTGTGGGCTATAGGCTATAAGCTGTAGGCTTTATGCTTTAGGCTAAAAATATTGCTTACAGCTTACAGCCTATTGCCTAACGCCTACAGATTTAATTGCTTCCTTAATACGTAAATAAGTTCCACAACGACAAATATTACCACTCATGGAAGCATCTATCTCTTCATCTGAAGGATTAGGATTCTCTTTTAATAAAGCGGCCGCACTCATCATTTGTCCTGCCTGACAGTAGCCACATTGAGCCACGTCGTGTTCGAGCCATGCTTTTTGTACGGGGTGAGTACCATTGGCAGACAAGCCTTCGATAGTAGTGATGGCTTGCTTGCCAACTGCTGATACAGGCATACTACAAGAACGAATAGCAGTTCCATTCAAATGAACTGTACAAGCCCCACACATGGCCATGCCACAACCAAATTTGGTACCAGGTAGATTAAGGTGGTCTCGTAAAACCCAAAGCATTGGAGTTGACGGGTCAACATCTACCTGTTGTATTTTCCCGTTTATTTTTAGTGAGTATTTTGCCATAGTCTTAAGTAGCTACTTTATTGAGAATTGAACGAAATTATATAAATAAAACAGTAATAAATAATGTTTTTCAAATAGAATCTTATGAATTTCAAACATAGCCTTGGTTAGCTACAAATTATGGGTAAAGGGCTGATTGTAAAAACGCTACCAATGCCAAGAGGCAGTTTACCTGTAATGATTTTCGGTAAATCAACAATGCGTTGACTTCTGCCAATCATCTTAAAGCCTTTGATGTTTCCATTAACTATACTTGAGTGTGGTAAAACTAATTACCATCAAAAATATCTTTTTGTTTGAACAAGTAGATGCATTAATGATAATTTTAGACCAACGTCTGTGTATTCCCACAAACTACAAGCAAGAAGGAAGTTGTTGAAAAATAATAAGGGTGTATTTTTGTGTTTAGTATAGTAGGACTATTTATAAATGTAAAGAATCAATAAAATGATAGATAATGTAGATTTAATTAAGCCTTTGTTACAATTTGAAGAGGAAGGTGATTTTATTACCGTATTAGTACTAAAAAGAAAAAAAGATTTTATTGAGGAATATGCTAAACACCAATCTGTTAGAACGATTAAGTCTTATACATTTTATGCTATAAAAGATTTGGAGGAAAGATATGAGGAGATAAAAATGTTGTGTGAAGTATTTAAAGCGAGGGGTTATATTAACTTTAATACTAGAAATGATAAAAATGTAGCATTGAAAATGATTGCTAAATTAGTCAGCAATATAGAATCTGGAAATAATAGAAGTAAATATGTATATGATAGTGTTATTGGTGAAATGCCTTCTAAACAAAAGCGATGGGTTATCGATGTTGATAAAGAAGAATTACAACATATTGAATTTATTAGAAAGACCATTAATGATATAGAGCCCGAAGGAGACAAGATTATTACTGCTATTCCTACCTTAAATGGAGTACATTTAATAACTAAACCTTTTAGATTAGATACTTTTAAGACGTTGTGTGGAAATAATAATTTTAATGTAGATGTTCAAAAGAATAATCCTACATTATTGTATATTCCAGATAGTTTAATAGAGGACAAATGATACAAATTGAACTTGAAGAGAAAGTATATTAATTATCATTTGTCTGTGCCACGAAGTCAGACATTTCCTAAAGCGAGAAATTAAATCGTGTGTTATTAAAAAATCTTTGACCCAGAACTAGCAATGGCAATTAAAATTGAAATAATATTTCCTAATAAAGCACCCCATATAGCAAAATTTTGTCTTTTTGAGAGTAGCCAAAAATACAAAGAAATAAATGTATCAGGAAAAAAATAAAACAATATACTATCACTACAAGAGTGCCTTCTGGTGCATTTTCAGTATGAAAACGAACGAGACCTAAAAAAATGAAAGGAACTATCAAATGAATAATAAAATATAAAAAATCGTTGTTCTCTTTTTCCATATTTATTTTTTAGATAGGGTATTTAGTCGTCTTTATTTGCTCTAAAGACTTTCTTTCAATCTTTAAAAATAACTAGCATCACGCTAAATATCTACCTTTGTTTTAGTTTGATCAAGGACAAAAATAACAATTAATAATGAATAATAACGAATTTGTAAATCGAGTTGTAACCCTTAAAATGCGAAATGGGGTATATTTTAAAGGGATTTTATTGGGTTTAGGGTCAAAATGGGCATTACTGAAATATATTCCTGTCGACTTTGTTACGGATGGTTATGTGTTGATAAATACAAACTATATTTCAACATTTGATATGGCTGATGATGATATTTTTACTGAAAAAGTAATCAAACTAAAACAAATTAATGTTGATTTAAAATATAAATTTGACTTGGAATCACCAAATCAGGTATTAGATATCTTGAAAGAAAACGCTGTTTTAATAGGAATTGAATTGAAAAATCATCAGAAAATGTATGTTGGTATCATCAAAATAGTAAGAGAAAAATCAATGAAAGTACATTTAATCAGCAAAGCTTGTGAATGGTTGAAGGAAGAGACATTTTTATACAATGAATTGAGGGCTATTTATTTTGAGGGTGATTATTTATATTCGTTGAATCTCTATATTCAATCCCTCCAGTAAAATCATTAAGAATCAATACCATAATGTATCTTATGCTTTTTGAAAAAATGTTTTAGAAGCTCATATTTCCCTATACAAAAGTCGCCAGTTTTAACCTGTTTTGAGGTTTTTTTATAGCCATTACATTCAAAGCACAGCTCTATCCATTCAAAAGGTAGTCCCTTCTTGTCATAAAAAACAATGGCATTTCTTGGATAATAACACATACTTTCTTCCTCATATTTTTTTGTTTTAAATCCATAGTTATACAGGATATAAGTTAATTCATTTAGCTGCTTTTGATTTAAAGTAAATGACTCAAAAATTTTTGGCTGATTTTGTAAATCAGCAAATATTGTAGATTCAGTGACACCAGTTATTAAAGTATCTATATTGATATACTCTTTAAATGAGATTATTTTCACTAAAGAAGATTGGTTAAATGGATAAAACTGTTTTCGTTGAACAGCAGAATATTTATTTAAAGGCACACATTTTAACCATTTTTCATTGGGAGATGGGGGAGGAGGTAAAGGATTTCTCTTTAAATTTTGAGATACCCCATTCATCATTAGTACTCCATTCATTATAACTGTTATCAAAAGTAATCTTTTCATTTTTATTGGGTGTGAATATTAACTGTTATAAATATTCAATAAAATAATAAAATCCACTCTCGCTTGGCGTAGTGTTTTTCACTACGTCAGTGTGAAATTATCAATCTTTTTGGTATAATCAGGCAAAAAATCAATGCCAAATCTTTTGTATTTGATATATGAATCCAGTTCAATTTCCTCTCCCTCAATCTTGCTAGAATATACTGAAGCCACCGAAGTATAAAAACTAAAAGTATCCGTAGAGAGTTCAGCATCATGTAACTCATTAAAAGCCTTTATTACATCGACAGGAAAGCCTAAACGATATGCTGCTAACAAATCAGAAGGAATAATTTTTAACGGATAGTCGGCTCAAGCGGGATTTTTGGGGGATAAAAATTTCAAGCATATATTTTAGAGAGTCTAAAGAGGAAGAATTTGACATCTCTCACACCTCTTGATGTAGCTCTGAAGGATTTTACCTTTG
>NZ_JAYFUL010000067.1:0-25625 GCF_034928825.1 Arcicella aquatica
AGGTCAAAGATTTAAATTGCCGTGGGTTGTTGCGAGCTTTTTCGTAGGCTGTCATAGCTTTTTGTACAAAGTTCGCACGCACACACGACAATATAAATAATTAGTATTCAAAATGTCTATTGTTGTCTGCGTAATGGGTGGCTAATATTATTTCTCCTTTATGAGGTTCGCAATATTTAATAGCATTCGATAATAGATTTACCACTACCTGAATCAGCTTGTCTCTATCAGCCTTGAACCTCGGTGCAAAACGGTTGGGAATAAAAGCTACCTTTATTTCTTTCTCTTTGGCTTGTTGGTATAGGGCATCGATAGAATCTTTTACAATCTCCTGAATGTCAACATCTTCTAAAATCAGCTTTTGCTTGCCCGATTCGTATTTTTCTAAATCCAGCACTTGGTTGATTAACCTGCTGAGTCTGTCGGATTCCTTTACAACGGTGCTTAAAAAATGTTCTCGTTCCTCCAAGTCCATATCAGGATTATCATAAACAATTTCTGATAATGCCCTGATGGAAGTAAGTGGTGTTCTGATTTCATGGGCAACGGTTGACAGAAAGTCATCCTTGAGTTTATCCGTCTTTTGAAGTATCTCGTTGGCTTCTTTTAGTTCAGTCGTGGCTCTTTCTAACGCGACAGATTTTCTTTTTAGTTCTTTGTTGGCTGACAATAAACTTTGTGATGATTTCAAGATTCTAATTACTTCTTCAGTCGAAATACTTTCTTCTTTTGATACCGACGAAATCATCATTCTGGCCGAAGCTGTTCCTACAATACCTGCTAACAGTTTTTCAACATAAGTCACAATTTGTGGGTCAACCTTCGCATTAATCAGCCTAATCTTATGTTTTTGGGCATAAAGATTTAATATTTTCTCTGCTCTTTTTTCGCCCAGAAAGTTACTTAATAACGATTGAATGTCTGATAAATGAGCCGTCCCTCGCCAAATCGTTGGGTTTTCTACTTGTTCTGAATATTCAAAAATATCTACAAAAATTAAGGCCTGATTATGCTCTATCGAACTGACATGACTATTGATGGAGAAATATATATAACAGAAAATATTCAAGAGTAAGCTCCAAAACAAACCATGCGAGATGCTATCCATGCCTTCTAAACCAAACAATGAATACGGTTTCAAGGCCGCAAAGCCCATCAATCCCGTTTCGACTATTGATTCTGGCAGGAAACCCGCCCTCACCATCGACGGAACGACCAAGGTATAAAACCAAAAAAATGTACCTACTAATAGTCCTATTAAAGCTCCTTTTTTAGTAGCATTTTTCCAAAAAATTCCACCAATAATGGCTGGGCCAAATTGTGATACTGCCGCAAAAGAAACCATTCCGTTGGAAACTAAGGAGTAATGTTCGGCAATGGTTTTGTAATATAAGTAGGCTAATAGTAAAATCAAGATAATAGAGGCACGACGGATGTATTTTACTAAAGCACTTAAATTCCCTGCAAACCTATCTTGCAAAGTCGTTTTCTTTAGTATTACTGGCATGACGATATTGTTGGAAATCATCACGCTCAGGGCGATGGTTTCCACAATAATCATACTAGTGGCTGCCGAAAACCCACCTATGTAGGTAAGGAGGGTAATAAAATCTTGGTTGAATTTCAGCGGAATCGCTAACACGTAGCCATCAGAATTCACTAGATGATTGGGAAATAGCAATGCCCCACCCATGGCTATGGGTATCACAAAAATATTGATTAACAATAAATACAAAGGAAAAAGCCAAAGAGCTTTATTAAGGTGTTTTTCATCCACGTTTTCTACGACGGCTACTTGAAACTGGCGTGGTAAAAACATGATGGCCATCATGGATAACAATAAATGCCAAAACCAACCAGAAGTATCCTGTTGAGCATCTATGACAAAAACCTTGTGTAAGGCAGGGACTTTTGATGCTTTTTGAAAAATATCTCCTAAACCATCAAAAATAACATAGCTAACAAATATCCCCACCACCAAAAAAGCAACTAGCTTGATGATAGACTCTACAGCAATAGCAGTTACCATCCCTTCGTGACGCTCGGTAGAGTCGATAGTACGGGTACCAAAGATGATGGTAAAAACGGATAGTACGATAGTAATGTAAAAGGCTAAATCACCCGTAAAAAAACCTTGGCTACTGATTTCACCAGAGGCTTCGGCCACAATCAGGAAGCTATTTGAAATGGCTTTTAGCTGAATAGCAATGTAGGGCAAAATACCTAAAATACAGATAATCGTTACGATGACACCCAAGGTGGCATTTTTGCCATAGCGTGATGAAATAAAATCGGCGATAGAAGTAATCCGTTGAACTTTACAAATCCTGATAATTTTACGAAGGACTATCCACCAAAGGGGCATCATTAAAGATGGCCCGATAAACACCGTTACGAATTCTATCCCATTGGTTACTGCCCTGCCTACTGAGCCATAGAATGTCCATGCCGTACAATAAACTGCTAGAGATAAGGCATAAATATAGGGATTGTTAACAATACTTTTGCCTTTAGCAGAACGCTGTTCAGCCCAATAAGCTACTCCGAAAAGGAAAACCAGATAGAGCAGAGAAGTTAATATCAAAATAGCACTATTCATCTTTATTAATTTCTTGCTCTTTGTTTCGAACGCTCCAATAAATGATGATGATGAATAATACCCAAATAGAAAAGAAATAGAAGTAGAGTGTAGGAATACCATTAATCTTTGTGTCGTGATTGACAATCGAAAGAATAGGGAAATTAAAGAGAATTGTAAACACAACTCCTAAAACCAAAAGTTTTTGATTCTTTAATTTCTCTTTCATGATAAACGATAAGGTCTTGGATACGAAACCTTAATTTTATCACAATTTAAGGTAAAAATTTAACTCTTCTCAGAAAGAGGTAGCTATATTTGCTAAAATATTATAGACAAAGGTTAAAATAATGGATTTTGAAGTTTTGTATTTATTATCGTCTAGTCCTTACTTTTCTTTTCTTGATAAAAGAAAAGTAACAAAAGAAAATCAAGAATTCCTAATCGCAGCGGCGAACCGCCTCGCTCCGCTCAAACAGTAGGAATTCGGTGTCCATCAATCATAAAAAAAGCGATCTAAATTAGTTTCTCGACCGCTTTTTTATGATTTTAAAAATCAGGATAACCCATGTTTATGAATAGCTTCAACCGAAAAAAGATTCTTTTCCAAATTAATCCTCAGTATCATACTCTCCCGAAAGAGCATACTTTCCAAAAATCAATAATCCACCAGTAATGATTGGTGTCAGTACCAACATAATGATAATACCAAACACTAAATCTTCCTGATTTCCCGAAGCAAATTTGGGAATGCCCAATTCAAAAATTCCGAAATAGGCAGTTGCCAATCCTAAAAGTATCCAAACGATACCTAATATTTTCTTGATGCTGTTCATCTCTTTTTAATGATAATGTGTTTTAACATAAATGTTTAATAGCGTTGAAATCGTTTAGTATTGAGCTATTAATCTCTGATACTTTTATCCTCCTTGATATACAACAAACCAATCACAAAACATACACTTGCTATCAATATTGGATAATTCAATCCTTCTAAATAAGGCTGAGTATTAATAACAGCCTGCCCCGTTCTTTCAGCTATTTCATTGGTATCTTTTGCTTTAGTAACCAAATAAGTAGCAATGGCTGGCATTAATCCACCGAATACGCCATTGCCAATATGATATGGCAGTGACATAGAAGTATAACGGATTTTGACAGGGAACATCTCTACCAAGAATGCAGCAATCGGGCCATAAGCCATTGTGACAAATACTAATTGAACAAATACTAGCCAAACCAGCGTCCAATGGTCGCTATTATTGATTTTAACAGTTTTACTGATTTCAGCTTTAGGCTGTTCAGCTTCTGATTTTCCAGCAAGTAAAGTCTGTTTTTTTACTTCTTTGTAGGTTGTACCATCTGTATAAACCTTGCTGGTAGTCGTGGTAACCAACGAATCAGTGCTTGAATTGGCTACTAAAATATGCTTTGTTTCTATTTTCGTTTCAGCACTAATCTCATCTTTATGATTCAAATTAGTAGTCTGGTACATTTTCTCATAAATAGGTCGATAGGCAAGAATTGCGAATAACATCCCTGCTAACATGATAGGCTTGCGACCCACTTTATCTGACAACCATCCAAAAAATACAAACAGAGGCGTACCCATCATTAAGGCAATGATTAATAGTGTATTGGCTTGGTCGAAATCTACATTCATGATTTTCAACAAGAATGTTTGTGCATAAAACTGACCTGTGTACCAAACTACGCCTTGTCCCATTGTAGCTCCAAATAAGGCTAGCAATACAAATTTGAAGTTTAATCTATTACCAAAAGATTCTTTCAGTGGATTAGTTGATGTTTTTCCTTCCGCCTTGGCTTTGGCAAAAAGCGGTGATTCCGACATATTTTTACGAATCAACACCGATACATAAACCATGATGATAGAAACCATAAAAGGTATACGCCAGCCCCAATCTTCCCATGACTCTTTAGACATCATGTTTTTGGTCAATAATATAACGCCTAGGGAAATAAACAAGCCAGCGGTAGCTGTAATCTGAATCCAAGACGTCCAAAAACCACGTTCATTAGCAGGGGAATGTTCGGCTACATACGTGGCTGCGCCGCCATATTCACCGCCCAAGGCTAAGCCTTGTAAAAGTCTTAGCACTAAAACAATCAATGGGGCAAAAAAGCCTATCGTTTCATATTTAGGCACTAAGCCGATGGCAAAAGTAGCTCCGCCCATCAACACCAACGTGACCATAAAAGTATATTTTCGACCAATCAAATCGCCCAAACGACCAAAGAATAATGCCCCGAACGGACGAACAACGAAGCCTGCGGCAAAGGTAGCTAACGTAGAAAGGAAGGCTGCTGTAGGATTATCTTTTGGAAAAAACTGGGTTGAAATGATTGTTGCTAAACTACCAAATATATAAAAATCGTACCATTCAATAAGTGTTCCTACCGACGACGCGCCAATAATTGCAGCGAGTTGTTTAGTCGAAGTTTTCTTTACTGTGTGTTCTACTGTCATAACGTTAATTAGATAAGGGGTTTTATTTTTAGAGTGAATATTGTATAGTGATTAATAGCATTAGTGATTTATGTATAAGTTTATTGCTAACAGTTATTTCATATATATCCAAAAAGCTAACGGGCGAAAACAAATAGTACAATACTAATTTTTATCATTTTTCAGCCCTATAAACTTTTGTACTTTAGCGTGTTTTTATTGAACACGAACCACCAAAGGTCAAAAAAAAAACTATCTCTTTGACAGCATTGGTATAGTAACGCTATTTAAGTATAGTTCAACAAAAAAAGGACTAGAAAAATATCCTAGTCCTTCTTCAAATATGTATTTTATGTATTGACAGCGTATTAAAATCTTAATGTTTCAGACGCTCCCATTTAATCAACATAAATTTATCTCCTAATTCAGTGACAATCATCCCAGAATCTCTCAGATTTTCTCTATCCGCATAAAAAGCCGCTAACTCTTTATGATTCATTATCTTATAGGTAGGGTAATAATCAGAGTTTTTAGGTATTTTGATTTGATATTTTTTCACCCAATTCATCACCGACACGTGTGAAACGCCTAGGAGTCTTTCTATTTCACGGTAGCTTACTCCTTCTATATACAATTGTAAAGCCTTGATAACATAATAGGCTGAGATTCCCTTCCCTAGCTTCTCTACTGTAAAGTTATAATTACAGTCTTTACATTTAAAACGTTGTTTTTCTTTGATTACGCCACTTTTAGTAACATTTTGGGAGTCGCAGCGGGGACAATTTGGATTTTTCATAGAAATAATACGATATAGTATATTTAGCAAATATATATCAATTAAGCAACAATACAATACTTAGGATAAACTTATTTTTACACGTGAAAATGGTTTTAAAATCATTTTATTTCAAAATAAAATTTTGAAATAATTAAAATATCAGAATTTTATTCGTTTTGTACAACAAACCATAATAACCCTTGTACATTTCAAAGAAATCAATCCATCAATACTTAGGCTTAACTCAATTTTGCGATTGATTCTTTTATTTTTTCTCTGGCTTGTCTTTTTTGTAAAACATACGGAGGTCTCATTCTCTCAGCACAATCTACTGCTCCGCATCTTTCACACGTTTCATTTACTTTTCGATGTTTTAGGGCTGAATCTTGTAAAAATTGAGCCATCCCTTTTAAGGTATCATCAATGGCAAAACCTAAAGTAACGCTACTATTCATCCTTAAATTTGGAGGCGAAGGCTTTGCCAAACAGATGACTAAATAGTGATTGCCAGTATCCATGTATTCAGAGACCTGTGCCTTGCATAATACCTTTTCAGCATCATAGCCTTCTGCCTTTTGTATTTTCTCTAAATCCTTTAAAATCGTTAACGCCATCCATCTCCTGCAATAATGTTCGGGTAGTGCCGTGCCATGCGGGGTATGGAGTTTAGCAAGGTGCATTTCTTTGTTTAAATAGAACAAATCATCATCTATTTGATTATTGAAACGAAGGAAGAAAAGATTGTTAATCTTAAAGTGGCTCGTCATCAAGTTAGATAACCTGTGCATAAATATCTCAGGCGTTACATTAAACAATCGCATGATGCTCAACAACATATTTTCGTCCCATTTTGGTGAGGCGAAAAAATACGTCAATCTATCAATCAGAATATCTTTGTTAATCAAAATCGCTCCAGCGAAATAAGATGCTCTAAAATTATTAAGGACTTCTTCGAAAGAATCTACTTCAATAACCGACGAAACATTCGACCTTTTTTTCAATTGTAAAAACTGATAGCCTATTTCTCGCCCATACGTAAAGGTTTTTTGTTCGGTACTCAAATCTTTGTTGATGAGTAATTTTGAAGTAGCTGGATTGAATACCGACCGAATCGTGATTAATTCAGGATATTGTTCTTTTGAAAACTCTTCGATATGATAGCCATAGAAATTTTGAAGGATTTCGGCTAAGAGTTTTTCATTGGGTGAGGTAGTAGCAGATATTTCAAAGAGTTTCCTAAACTGCTGGGCTGATTGTTCTAAATCTTCAAAATAGTTATCATACATTTCTTGATATGACCGTAAGACTGAAAAGTAAAACTGCTCGACACTCATATCATAATTCCTCCCAATTTCTACTATCGTACTGATAAAGGCACTGATTTTAGCTGGAGCTTCCGACATCAACTCAATAAAGTCTGATGGTTCAACGCCAAAAATCTCTAAAGGTAACTCCGTCAGAATATTAGAGTTTAATAGCTCGGCAATGGGTTCTAATTGCTTACTTAGCTTTAAGGAAACAAGCGAATCGTAATCTATTTCTAAGGCTTCAGACAAAGCCATTATTTTTTCAGTTTTAGGATATTTCTTCCCTTTTTCAATTTCATTTAAGTATGAAATCGAAAGTTTAGATTTTACGGCTACTTCGCTTAACGAGAGTTTTTTATCCAGACGCAACTGTCTGATTTTTAGTCCGAATATTATTTTTACTTTATCGCTGTTCACACTCATTGTTATAAAATTTCCACAAAGCTAATACTATTTACTAGAACATTTCCCACAAGAAAACTAAAATAGCGAATTTTCGCTTTATTTTTATCTGCTACTATTTCATTCCTTTCTCTTATTTATCTCCAAAAGCTTAAAATATTTTACACTATACATATATTAAATATAAACTTTATGATAAAAATAAATTTATATTCATTTTAGCGAAATTTCGCTTGTTTTTAATTTTACGCTAATATACTTTTGTAAGGCTTTCGAAGGCTTCAATATTTTCAGTTTCGTTTTGATCAAATTAACAATTACAAACATGAAAAATGATACGCTTACTTCTGACCTTAGCGCTATCGCTAAACAAAAAGTGAACCACCCGACCCTAAGTCTTCATACTGACATTCACTTGAATCTCAGTGTTTCAACCTTAATTGAAGAGGCTTTGAAAAACGGAGAAGGAACGCTTACTGACAAAGGTGCATTTATGTGCGACACTGGTAAGTTTACTGGGCGTTCGCCAAAAGACAAGTTTACTGTCTATGACGACAAGACAGCCGATACTGTAAATTGGGGAGAAATCAACCAAACTTTTGACCCTGATAAATTCGAGGCACTTTATCAAAAAATGTTAACATTTGTAGCCAATAAAAAGCTATATGCTCGTTATAGTTATGCTTGTGCTAGTCCCGAACATCGTATCAATATTTTAATTGTCAACACGTTGGCTTGGCACAATCTGTTTTGTCATCATTTGTTTCTCAGACCCACGATAAGTGAAATAGAAACATTTGAGCCTGAATGGATAATTTTGAACGTTCCTGAGTTTGAAGCAAATCCAGCGATAGATGGTACTCGACAAAGTAATTTTACCATTATTGATTTTACCCGAAAAATCATCCTGATTGGCGGAACAGCTTATGCAGGGGAAATGAAAAAGGGAATTTTTACGGTACTGAATTTTATCCTTCCTGAGGAGAAAAAGGTGCTTTCGATGCACTGCTCTGCCAATATTGGTGAAGATGGAGACACGGCTTTATTCTTTGGTTTATCTGGTACAGGAAAGACTACTTTGTCGGCCGACCCTCACAGAAACCTTATTGGCGACGACGAGCATGGTTGGGACGACAAGCAAGTTTTTAATTTTGAAGGTGGCTGTTATGCTAAAGTAATTAACCTGAGCGAAGAACAAGAACCAGAGATTTTTAGGGCTATTCGCTATGGTACTATTTTAGAAAACACACGTTTCGTTACAGGTACAAAAACGGTAGATTATAGTAACCAAAGTGTGACAGAAAATACCAGAACGGCGTATCCAATTAATTTTATTCCGAATGTAGCGATGCCTTCAGTCGGTAATGCCCCGAAGAATATTTTCTTTCTTACGGCAGATGCCTTTGGTGTGTTACCGCCTATTTGTAAATTAAGTACAGAGCAAGCCATGTACTACTTTGTGGCAGGGTATACGTCTAAATTGGCGGGTACTGAAATGGGTATTAAAGAACCTCAAGCCACTTTCTCAGCTTGTTTTGGGGCTGCTTTTTTACCGCTCCATCCGCTTAAATATGCCCATTTGTTGGGTGAGAAAATTAAGGTTGGTAACGTACAAGTTTGGCTCATCAATACTGGCTGGTCGGGTGGTGGTTATGGTGTAGGGTCAAGGATAAAATTGACTTATACCCGTGCGATGATTCATGCAGCATTAAAAGGTAATTTCGAGCATACAAATTTCAATAAACATGATATATTTGGTTTAGAAATGCCCGAAGAATGCCCAAATGTGCCGATAGATTTGCTTAACCCAAAAAATACGTGGGCAGACAAAGACGCTTATGACCAAAAAGCTAAAAGTCTAGCGAAGGCTTTTGAGGAGAATTATATGAGAATTGCTTTGTAGTTATGAGCCTTGAGCTATCAGCTTTCGGTCGTCGGATTTTTTAGCTTTGAGCTATGAGCAGTGAGATTTGAGATTTGAGATTTAGCACCAATTTGCATAAAAAATGCCCGTAGCGGTAACCCTTGCGGTTACCCTTTCTTACGTGAATGTTTCGTCCAACGGTAACCGCAAGGGTTACCGCTACGGGTTTAATAAGTTTAAAAACCAAATTCAGTACTTGTATATTCAACACGTGCATATATTATACTTAATATTTAAAAGCTGAAATCCCAAAGCTCATAACTCACGGCTGACAGCTCAAAGCTAAAAAAATCCGATGACCGAAAGCTGATAGCTTAAAGCTTACAGCTCAAGTCTCACGGCTCAAAGCTCATATCTCACAGCTAACCCCCCCCTTTATACTATGACTAATAATCTGACACTAGCTTTACCTGTTGGCACAACGCTTGATAGATTTATTAATCGTCAACAGGAAGCTTTCCCTTATGCAAAAGGTGAGCTTTCACAATTGTTAAGAGACATTGCCCTTGCTTCCAAAATCATTAACCGTGAAATCAATCGAGCAGGCTTGATTGATATTACGGGCGCTTTAGGAAGTTCAAACATTCAAGGGGAAGCGCAACAAAAACTGGATATGATTGCTAATATCCGATTCATTCGGGCATTGGTAAATGGTGGTGAAGTAGTGGGGATTCTTTCTGAGGAAGACGATGAGATTATTCAAACAGGGAATTATAATGCTAAGTATGTAGTAGCAATGGATCCGCTAGACGGCTCCTCCAATATTGATGTAAATGTTTCTATCGGAACCATTTTTTCAATTTATAGACGTGTAAGTGATATTGGTTCTCCTGCGGTTGAAGATGATTTTTTACAAGGCGGACGCAAGCAAGTGGCGGCCGGATATATTTTGTATGGCTCGTCGACCATCATGGTTTATACCACTGGCAAAGGCGTTAATGCCTTTACTTATGAAAATTCGTTAGGAGAATATTTTCTGTCGCACGCAGATATAAAAATGCCTGAAGATGGTAAAATTTATTCTGTCAATGAGGCCTACTTTGAAGAATTTACCAATCCTGTCAAAGAATTTATTCAAGATATGCGCAAGCATTCGGGTTGTATGGCTCGTTATATTGGTTCTTTAGTCGGCGATTTCCACCGAAACCTCCTCAAAGGTGGTATTTATATGTATCCACCAACCCGAAAAGCAAAAGAGGGTAAACTAAGATTGTTGTATGAATGCTATCCGCTGGCTTTTGTCATTGAGCAAGCAGGCGGATTGTCGTCTGATGGCATGCAAAGTCTTTTAGATATCGTTCCTGAAAGCATTCATCAGCGAAATATCGTCTATTTGGGTTCTAAAAATCAGTTAACGCAGTTACAGAAGAAACTAGAAAAATATCATACTTTTTTAATGGAACAAATAAAAGCTGGGCTTTAGTATCCTTCCAAAAATCAATCTCTAGTCATTAGTAACATAAGAATATGTTTAAAGTTCGAAAAGATTTATTATTCAAAGCTTTATGTTATTTAGGCGTCAGCATTTAGTGAAATTCCACTGTTTGAGCGATAGCGAGTCGGTTCGCCGATGCGATTGGAATTTCTTGACTTTCTTTTACGGTCCGCCGTTGCGGTTACTTTTCTTGTGTCTGACGGGCACGCCTAGTGAAGAAAAGTAAGGTCTTTCGAAAGGAAATATTGTTTTTGGGATATAAACAAAATATAATTTTCAAACATATTCTAAAACAAATAAAGCAGGATAATACTTCCTCAACAAAAAAGATTATTTTGCACTCCGATACAATCTCTGTGCAAAATAATCTTTTTAACATGAAAAATATTTACAATATCATCTTCATCACTGGCTTATGCTTCATTAACCATTTTGATATAAGGGCTCAATCTAAAAATGCAGAAATTTGGTTGACAAGTCCTGATAAATCTATCTTATTCCAGAAGCAAGCAAAGACTTTTAATTTTGAAGTTACCACTAATACCTTGCCTAGTATCATCGTAGACGAAAATAAGACTTTCCAGAAAATGGATGGCTTTGGGTTTACCCTTACGGGCGGTAGTGCGATGTTGATTAATCAAATGGGGGCTAATGAAAGAAGTGCTTTATTAAAAGAGCTTTTTGCTACCAATAACAACAATATTGGGGTCAGTTACCTGAGAATCAGTGTGGGGGCTTCGGACTTAGACGACCATGTTTTTTCTTATGATGATTTGCCTAACGGACAAACAGATACTGAACTAGCTAAATTCAGCCTTGCTCCCGACCAACAATACCTTATCCCTGTCTTAAAACAGATTTTGGCCATCAATCCTGACATTAAAATTCTTGTTTCGCCGTGGTCGCCACCCACGTGGATGAAAACCAATGGCAATTCAAAAGGCGGAAGTTTAAAGCCTGAATACTATACTACATATGCTAAATATTTGGCTAAATATGTACAAGAAATGAAAAAGGAAGGTATCAGAATAGATGCCATGACTGTTCAGAATGAGCCATTACACCCCGGCAATAATCCAAGTTTGTTGATGTTGCCAGAAGAACAAGCACTGTTTGTAAAAAAACACCTTGGCCCAACTTTTAAAACAGCGAAAATAGATACGAAAATTATTATTTATGACCATAATGCCGACCGCCCAGATTATCCTATCAGTATTTTAGACGACCCCGAAGCTAAAAAATACATTGATGGCTCCGCATTTCATTTATATGGCGGAAGTATCCACGCTTTGACGGATGTTCACAATGCGCATCCTGATAAAAACCTATATTTTACGGAACAATGGATTGGTAGCCCAGGAAATTTCCCGGGGGATTTAGGCTGGCATATCAAAAGTTTGATTATCGGTGGCCCTCGAAACTGGTGTAAAACGGTGTTGGAATGGAACTTAGCAGCCGACCCTAAACAAAACCCACATACTGAAGGTGGCTGTACGGAATGTTTAGGAGCCATTACGATTGATAAAAATAATATTACCCGTAATCCTGCTTATTATATCATTGCCCATGCCTCTAAATTTGTCCGACCAAATTCTGTAAGAATAGCCTCCAACAATACGATGACGTTGACAAATGTTGCATTCAAAACGCCAACAGGCAAAAAGGTTTTGATTGTACAAAATGAAAGCATTAAGCCTCAGAAATTCAACATTTCCTATCAAGGCAAAAAAGCAGTGCAGACGTTGGAAGCGGGAATGGTGGCTACTTATGTTTGGTAAGTGTACGGCTATGTTGTTCAGCCATGTCATCAATAAATTCTGGAGTCCATCCTTTTTCAACAATTATTCTTTGGGCTTCACTTGAAGCTTTATCAGCAAAATATTTCGACAACAAGATTTTAATTTCTTTTAAATCTTGTTCAGATACAGATGGTCTTGCAAATGATTTGAGTAACTCCAATTGCAGAGACGATAAAGGAGCTGCAGGTTGTCGCATTGTGATTATATTTAAAATTTATCTGACTTGCATCGGAAATAGTAAATACCCTTTCGCCGTTGCGGTTACTTTTCTTGTCTTGAAACAAGAAAAGTAACCGCAACGGCGGACCGTAAAAGAAATTCAAGAAATTCCGAATCGCATCGGCGAACCGACTCGCTTCGCTCAAACAGCGGAATTTCATAAAATGCTTACGCCAACAAAACTTGAAGCTTTATTTTTTATCTTTAAAATTTTTATACCCTTTTTCTAATTTCTCTCGCCGTGCTGAGCCACGTTTGCCGTAATACTTATCCTTAAATTCATCAAGGGTTAAAATATTATTTTCTGTTTTCATATTCTTCTTTTATTGCATCAAAAATAACACTTCTAACGATAGCACGATTCTTAATCAATTAAAAAAATCCCCCACTATCATCTACAAATCCACAAAAGTCATTATTTTTGTTCATACACTTAATACTTTAATACCATGAACGAAGCCTTTCTACACTTTCTATGGCAATTTCAATATTTTGACAAATCTTGTCTACAAACTACTGACAATGAAACAATTCAAGTTTTAAGAATTGGACAACCCAATACCAACGCTGGGGCAGATTTTCAAGATGCCCGACTATTAATTGATGAGGTAGAATGGGCTGGTACCGTTGAAATCCATGTAAAATCTTCTGATTGGAATATCCATGCCCATGATGCTGATGTGGCATATCAAAATGTAATTCTTCATGTGGTTTGGCAAGATGACCAACCTATCTTAAGAAGCGACCAAACCAAAATTCCAACACTGATTCTTTCTGATAAGACGGATTATTCTTTGGCACAAAAATATCAGGCTTTGCTTGAAAGCAAACAGCCAATGGCCTGTTATTCGCAGTTCCAAAAAGTATCTGCCTTGAAAAAATACGCTATGCTAGACAAGGTATTGATGCAACGATTAGAAAATAAAGCCCTGTTTGTGCATCAGTATTTAGCTGAAAACAAACAAGATTGGGAAGAAACGGCTTATCAAACATTGGCAAAAAACTTTGGTTTTAAACTAAATGCTGAACCCTTTTTTCGCTTAGCAAAAGCGTTGCCCTTAAAAATACTCGCCAAGCATCGTGATAACCTTTTTCAGCTTGAAGCATTGATTTTTGGGGTAGCTGGTTTACTATCAGCCAATAGTTTTGAGGACGAGTATCAAACAAAACTAGCGAAAGAGTTTCAATTCCTTTCGACTAAATACCAACTGCAAGACAATATACTTGGGGCACACGAATGGAAATATTTACGGCTAAGACCAGCTAATTTCCCGACAGTCAGGCTAGCACAATTTGCTAAGCTCATTCAAGAAAACATTAATTTGTTTTCGGTAATACTGCATCTCGACAACATCGAAAATGTTTCCAAGACCTTTAAGATAGAACAATCGGGCTATTGGCAAGAACACTATGTTTTTGGGAAGAAAGCAACGGGAAAAGTGGCGATTATTGGTGAAACTTCGGTAGAAAATATCGTCATCAACACCGTTGTACCGTTGCTAGTGGCTTATAGCAAACAAAAAGATGATGAAAGATACCTTGAAAAGGCTATCCGATTTTTAGAAGAATTGCCTGCTGAAAACAATAAAATTACCAAACATTGGCAAACGTTGGATTTGCCAATGAAAACAGCTTTTGATTCTCAAGCGGGTATCGAATGGTTCAATCAGTTTTGTACGATCAAAAAATGCCTTTCTTGTGAAGTAGGCATTAGTTTGTTACGTGAAAAACTATAATTTCAAGCCAAATGCTAAATCTCCTGCATCGCCTAAGCCCGGAACGATATAGTATTTTTCATTCAGATGGTCGTCAACTGTTCCTACAAAAAAATCGGCTTCAGGCATGTTTCGCTGTAAATAAGCCAATCCTTCGGGGGCAGTTATGGCAGCAGCAATAATTACTTTGGCAGGTTTGCCGTAGGCTAATAGTGCTTCGTATGATTTCAACAACGATTTCCCAGTTGCCAACATAAGGTCTATTAAAATAATGGTTTTGCCCGTCAGGTCTGGACTTGCCAAATAATCCATTTGTATATCAAACGTTTCGTCTGCACGGTGTTTACCACGATATGCCCCAATAAAGGCATTTTGTGCCTTATCGAACACATTAATAAACCCTTGATGGAAAGGCAAACTAGCCCGTAAGATAGCTACCAAAACAGGTTGTTGACTCAAAAGTTCTGTTTTAGCAATGGCCAACGGACTTTGGATAAAAGCCTTTTCGTAATGAAGAGTTTTAGAAATCTCATACGCCAATACCTCTCCTAGTCGCTCCATATTTCTTCTGAAACGCATCGCATCTTGTTGAATGGTTACATCACGCAATTCAGCGATAAAATGATTGGCAATTGTGTTGGTTGAAGTTAAGATAAACATAGAGGAAGATTATTAATAGTGATTGGCGAATCGTCCGCCGTCGCGATAGTATTCCTAATTATCCGTTATTTACGATAAATGAAAACGTTTCTTCAATTGTATTGATTAATTGTCTGTCTTTTTAGATAGTATTTCAAAGATAATTAACCATTTTTGAACAATCAACTTACTCTATCACAATATCATACTGATATAATAATCCTCTCAATCCATCATAAGAGAATTTGGCTTTTTTGATGGTATTCTTCTCAGGATTAATCGCAAAATGCTCTGCACTCCTAAAGTCTGCTTTTGACAAATTGGTTTGTTCAAAAACAGTATTCAACAAATCGCACTGATTAAAAGAAGCACCCGTCAAATCTGCCTCTGTAAAATTTGCTTCTTGAATTTGGCAATTATCAAATTTCGTTTTCTGAAGTCTCTTTTTGAAAAAGTAGGTATAATTTAACGAGCAATTGTTGAAATATACCGCAAACAAAAACTCTTTACTGATGCTGAAATCTACCCCTATTATTTTACAATCAATAAACTTTACGGTTTTTAAACTAGTATTATTGATGTTAGCGCTACTAAGATTACAACTTTCAAAAGTACAATCTATAAAATCGTTATTGGAAAGATTAGCATTAGAAAAATCACAGTTTTTAAAGGTGCAACTATCGTATTCTTTATGGGTAATTGCTTGTTTTGAAAAATCAATCTTCTCAAATGTTTGCTCATAGAATTCTTCTTTCATTATGGGGTTAGGTAATGAAGCTGTTTAAACTTTCCCTTTCGGGTTAAACTAAGTCTTTTAGAATAGCTTGTTCCAAAATTTACTCAACATAGCGATGCTATGCTTCGCAAATTTTGAAAAAATCAATCCAAAAATACAATACTTTCACCTCAGAAACGGAAAGTTTAAACAGCTTCAATATTAAGGGCTATTTAGGATTATTCTTTTCAAGTTTTTTACTGATTTCAGTCAATAAAGCAAATTGTTTGGCTTGTGTTTCAAAAAGTGTTTTGATTTGCTCTTCTAACAATAAATCCATCTTTTGTTGTAAGCTTCTTATTTGTGTTTCTGCTTTGAGGTTAACCAAATAGTCATTTTCGCTTTGCATTCTGTCTTTTTCTTCCTGACGGTTTTGGCTCATCATAATGATGGGTGCTTGCAAGGCCGCAATACATGATAACACCAAGTTCATCAAAATAAATGGATAAGGGTCAAATCGGAATTTTGCTACGATAATTGAATTAAAAATTATCCATACGGTGAGGATACTCACAAAAATGATAATAAACTTCCAGCTTCCCCCAAATTTAGCTACTTTATCTGAAATAGCTTGCCCTCTAGTAATATTCTCAATAGGCGGATTTAATTGGTCCTCTACAATAAGGCGTTCCGTTTTAATCGTATCTTCAACAATTTGGTGAAGCTTTTCAATATGTTGACTTTCCTCAGCTAAAAGCTTGTCTATCTCAGTGTTTTTTTTCATGGGATGTTTATTGAGTGATTTTCTTATTGAGTGATTGAGCGAATGAGTGATTTAGTGATTGTTTAGTTGTGAATTAATTTTTCTAATTTGGCAAATAACGTAAATAAATCTCCAATTCACTCATTCACAACCGCGGCGACGAACCGCTCACTAACTAAAAAATCACTCATTCACTAAATCACTCATTCACAATTGAAACAGTCTCTCCAAATGGTGGTATTCAATACCAAAATATGCTTTGGTGGCTTTTAGTTTTTCTAAAATCTCTGGGTTCTTTTGTTGCGCTTTCGGATTCCTGATTCCTACAACTAATACATTTTTAGGCGTATGGGCATCCGAAATAAATTGAAATACTTTGGTCTTATACCCAAAATATTCCAGTATCATCGCCCTGATACCATCCGTCACCATTTCTGCCTGACGTTCCAAAAAAATACCATATTTTGTCAGGAAGTCTAGTTCATTACTGGCTTTATGTTTTTCAATTTCCCTTCTAATCTGTTTATGACAACATGGTGCTACCACAATCAAATCAGCTTCAGCCGTGATTCCTTTATAAATAGCATCGTCAGTCGCAGTATCGCAGGCATGAAGAGCAATCAAAATATTCGTGCCAATGCTATTATAGTCTTCAATGGTGCCTTCTACAAAATTAAGCTTTTCAAAACCTGTATTTTGGGCAATACGATTACACAATTGCACCATATCAGGTCTAAACTCAACGCCCGTTACCTCCGCTTCTAGCTTCAACACATTCGTCAAATAATCGTACAAAGCAAAGGTTAAATATCCCTTCCCCGACCCCATATCTGCTACTTTCAAAAGGTTTTGCGTAGGAATATCTTTGATTAACGTGCTTAGTATTTCTACATAATGGTTTATTTGTCGATATTTATCTTGTGCATTTTTATAGACATTCCCCTCTTCATCCGTAATCTTCAATTCATGCAAATAAGGCTTTTCTTGCGGTTTTATTAAGCGATTTTTAGCCTTGTCGTGTTCTAAAGAAGTAGCATTAGGATTGGTAGAAGCATTTTTTCGAAGCACTGTTTTCTGGTTGATTTTCTCTATAATCAAATCAAACTGTGTGCTAAAAAGCGTAGCAATATGAAAGCCTTCTTGTAAAGCTTTTTCTATTAAACCGATGCCTTCTGCCACACCAAAGTTTTTTACAATATCACGGGTTTTATAGCGATATGTAAAACTAAGTTTCTCTTCTTTTTTAATTAAAACTCTTTTGATATAGATATTCTTGAGTTGTTCTTCCGCACCTTTATAATTGCCTAATGATATTTTAACGAAAGAATTATCAAGCAGACTTTCATGGATAGTCTGGATAAATGTCGCTAAGTGTTCTGGTTGATTCATGTGATGTGGATATTACTCAGCGATTTCAAATGTTTTAGGCAAGCCCATTTCTCTAGCATAATGTGCTGTGCCATACTTGTGAACGTATCCTAACAAGGTGTTAGTATCTGCATGAAAGTCAAACTGAATATCTGGGTGAAGTTTTACGACCTTTTTTAATATAAAATCAACTCGTTTTACGATATAAAGGGCTAGCGTATCAGATTTTGAATTGTACTTTTCTATCCATTTTAGTTGTTTCTCAAAACAATCTTTCATGAGCTTCAATGTCAACTCTATCTCACCATACTTATCTTTCGTCACTTTTACATGGAGCGTAATCTGTGCATTGATATAACGCATATCCATCATCAAATAACCCGATGAGAAAACAGGCGTATCATATAGGGTATCAATGATGATTTTGATATCTTCTCGCCTCGACTCAACCGTGAGTTCTTCTTCTACCAAGGTAAAGATTAATTGCTGAATCAATATCTCATCTTTGCCAATAAGCCTTAATAATAATTTATCTTTATCTTTCTGAGGCATCGAAACAATTGCCTGTTGTAGTTCTTTTTCTAATTTTGCCATTTCTAATACAAAAAGTGGAGCAATGATTTGTTGTTATCTTCATAACAAAGTTACGGATAAATGAGTTTTTAAAGTATTAAACTGAAATTACTTGCTCAGATACATCTTTTCTATGAAACATAAAGGACTATTTTTTGCCATCAGCATTATTTCGCTTTGGGCTTTGTCGCTACTATATTTATTGAATTATCCAATCGATTTCGCTAATCCTTTGGTGTATGTTTTTGTATTAATACAAATGCAGTTGTACACAGGCATTTTTATTACTGCTCACGATGCAATTCATGGCGTAGTGACACCCGATAACAAACGATTGAATAATGCCATTGGCTTTGTCTGTGCTACGCTTTTCGCCTTTAATAATTATCATAAATTATCAAGGAAGCATCATCTGCACCACAAAAACGTAGTGACCGACGATGACCCAGATTATTATGCAGGAGGATTTTTCAGATGGTATTTGAAGTTTGCCTTAGAGTATGTAACCTTCTGGCAGATTTTATTGATGGCTATTACTTATAATTTATTGAAGCTGGTCTATCCAATAGAAAACCTCATTCTATTTTGGGAAATTCCTGCTATTCTGAGTACGCTACAGCTTTTTTATTTTGGCACATACCTCCCACACCGTGGCGAACACGAAGCCCACGACCTCCACAAAGCGCGTAGCCAAAAACTAAACCATGTGGTAGCGTTTATTTCTTGCTATTTTTTTGGTTATCATCACGAACACCATGCTTACCCCTATTTACCTTGGTGGAAATTGGCGGAGGCTAAAGAACAAGAGGAATTAATAAATAATAAAGCATAAAAGGGAAATGCAAATCCCGAAGGGATGTCAGGATTATAGCAATGATTGCATTGTTGTTTACAGAACCCTGAAAGGGTGAAATAAAGGTTGTAAAGAATTCCTGTATCACCCCTTCGGGGTTTTAGCTTATTTGCTATTTTCTTGTCTATAATCCTCACACCCCTTCGGGATTCGCTTTATTCAGTTTTCTAAATTCACTCCACATTCAACACTCAAAACTAAGAAAGTCCTAATTGTTTCAAATGATGGTCGAGGTGGCGAACATAATCATTTGCCACAAATTCAAGGGTTACTAATTCTTGTCCCAACATAGGGGTCGTTGCATTTCCCCAATTTGTGATAGTGTCATAGTTCTCTTTCGGTAAATTAAGCAACACCCTACAAAAATGCTTGTTTAACAACACCCATAATTGCAGTAAATCTTTGCTATCATAATGTTGATAATCAGCAGCTTTTACCCATTCGTTCTGTCTGTAAACGATATGCGCATTTTCTTGGTATTGCCCCACTACCATTCTGCGAATATTACTTTGGGCAGAATCTATCAGATGTCCCAATACTTCTTTCTTAGACCATTTCTCTGGGCTTTCCTTAGCTACTAATTCAGCTTCTGAGCATTGCGAAATATAGTTTTCTACTGCTGTAATTCTATCTTGAAGGGTGGCTACTACTGCTTCCATGCTATTGATATTCGGGATGTTTGGCGATAAATTTACGAAGGTTTCCCATAGCTCGCTCTCTTACTTGTTTTTTCAAGAAGGGAGTCCAGCCTAATAGTTTACCTATCATTCCTAAGGACTGTGACGACCAGCGATAAAAACTAAATTTATCACGATGCGTAAGAATCTTACCATCTTTAAAAATAAAGCTAGCCTCTATGATATTATGCACTTTGTTGCCCGATTGCGAGAATGTGTACCAAGCCTCCCAGTGCGCCTGCCCTGTATTGTCATCTGCCTTTACGTCTGAATATTCTACAATAGTACTTGCCCCTACTCCGCAAAGCATTCGCCACATAGCAGGAATTTCTTTGCCTTTCAAGTCAAAGGCTTCGTCTTTAAAGGTAGCTTCTGGATGATAACAATCACCCATTGTCTTGAAGTCTTTTACCTTAAAAGCTTCATAGAATGTCTGAATTAATGTTTCGTTGGGGGTCATTTTGAGTTTTGAGTTGTGAGCTATGAGTTTTGAGCTGTGAGCTATGAGCTATGAGATTTGAGTTTTGAGCTGTGAGCTATGAGCTATGAGATTTTTAGGTTATCAAGCATTGCATTGATATGGACAAAATATAATAGTTAAATCTAATTTAGATTTGATCATCAGTAAATAAGTTAAAATTGATTCCAATCTATTATTAGGTAAGCACACATAAAATCTCACAGCTCATAGCTCACTACTCATAGCTTAAAATTATACTTTCACTTCCTTACCAGTCTTAGCTGCTTTAAAAATTGCTTCAATCAGTTTCATATCTCTTAGCCCTTCTTCACCAGGGGTGATATTGGGTTTGTTATTGATAATAGCGTCGCAAATACCCTCCATTTCCAGTACTTGGTGATATACAATTAGCAATTTCATTTCGCCTTTTGATGTTTTTCCTTTCAATGGCCCATAATCGTAAGCTGGCGACATCTCTAAATTTCCATTTTCATAGCCTACATACAAACGTTGCAAACCGCTGTTATATGTAGTAGTATGATTTGAAACCGCTCCGCTCGGAAATTTCATTTGCCAGAAAAGCGTTTCTTCAATACCCGGCAAATATATGTCTGGTCGTGTTTTTACGGTTTGTGCCGTTACCGAAATCGGTTCTTCGCCAGTGGCATACCTAGCCGCATTTAAGGCATAAATACCCACATCCATCATTGGTCCTCCGCCCGACAGTTTAGGGTTCAATCGCCATGCTTTTAAATCACGTAACGGAAAACCAAAACTTGCTTCTACAAAAGTAACCTTGCCAAAATCTTTATCTTTTGCCAAACGCATTACTTCGTTGGTAAATGGCTCGTAGTGCAAACGATATCCAATGGCCAACTGAACATTGGCAGCCTTGCAAGCGGCAATCATCTCTTCAGCCTCCTTTACCGAAACTGCCATTGGTTTCTCACAAATTACGTGCTTGCCAGCTTTGGCGGCACGAAGCGTAAACTCGTGGTGCATTGAATTGGGTAATACTACATATACTACATCAATGTCTGGATTATTAGCAATTTGGTCAAAATTTTGATAATTGTAGATATTTTTGTCTGGAATATTATACTTTTTCTTCCAAGTTTCTGCCTTTTCAGGCGTACCTGTCACGATACCAACTAGTCGGCAATTAGTCGTTTTTTCGAGTGCTGGGGCCAATTGATAGGTAGCATAATAGCCCAAACCAACCAAAGCAACGCCTAATTTTTTCTCAGGAAAAGCAGCCTCCACCTGTAAAGCTGAAAGCATAGGAACAGTAAGCGACGTGGCCGCAAAGGTTTTAAGGAAATCTCTCCGTGTGTTTTTCATAGTTAATGAGGAATATAAAATGGGGTTTATCGTTATTCAGTCTTGTATAGTTAACAGTATTTCAATTGATTTTCTTAATTTTAACGAATACATTTTTAAACTATTCGTCATCGACATCCATTCAATAAAATACCTTTATGAAAACATATTTGTACGCGATTGCCTTCCTCCTATTTACTTGTTCGTTATCAGCAGACAAACCTGCCTATATGCTTTATAACAAGCAATTAAAAGAGACTTCCTACCAAAAGATGATGAAAGAATTGGCAACAGCCGATATTGTTTTCTTTGGTGAATTACATGATAATTCTTTAAATCATTGGCTTGAATTACAGGTTACTAAAGATTTATTTGCGCTCAAAAAAGAAAAATTGGTACTTGGTGCTGAAATGTTTGAGGCAGACAACCAAACTGTGCTGACAGAGTACCTCAAAGGTTTTATCACTGCCAAACAATTGGAAACCGAAGCAAAAGTATGGCAAAATTATCAAACTGATTATAAGCCTTTGTTAGATTTTGCCTTGAAAAACAAGTTAAATTTTGTAGCCTCTAATATTCCTCGCAGGTATGCCAGTATGGTTTCAAAAGGTGGATTGGAAGCCCTCAATCAGCTATCAGACGATGCCAAAAAGAATATTGCTCCGCTACCCATTGAAGTAGATTTAACCTTGCCTGCCTATGCCGAAATGATGAAAATGGGCGGTATGCACGGCAGTGGTGGCACGAGTATTTCAGCAGAAAATATTACCAAAGCTCAAATTATTAAGGATGCCACAATGGCAAACTTTATTTTGAAGAATTGGCAACAAGAACAGTGTTTTTTACATTATAATGGAAGTTATCATTCAAACAACTTTGAGGGTATCGTTTGGCATTTGAAAAGAAAGAATCCAGCGTTGAAAATAGTAACGATTAACACGATTGAAGAAAGTGACATTGAACATCCTTCAGACAAGGCAAAAAACTCAGCAGATTTTATCATCGCTATCCCTGATGATATGACGAAAAGCTACTGAGAGGGTTAAGGACTAAAGGACTTTATGACTAGAAGACTAAAGGATTTTAGACACTAGATATTAGACTTTAGGATGTAGGGAATTAGAGAAAAAAAGCAAATCACTAACTCACAATTCACTCAATCACTAACTAAAATCAATCACTAACTCACAATTCACTCACTCACTAACTAAAAATAATCACTCAATCACTAACTCGCTCAATCACTCCATAAAAAAATGCAAGACATAGAACCATTTTATAATTGGGAAAACCTTTATGTAGCTTCCAAAGATCCACGCTCACCTTTTTATGAGCGGCTTTATAATACGTCCTATTATGAACATGATATTTATGGTTACTTTATTCATCCTTTTTGGGATGAATTTGAATCGGAAACACTATATTGTAAGATATTATTCTGTGATTACAACCTCCGTTTTGTCATCATCGAAATGTTTGGTGAATGGAATGATACCCTCCACAATGATATTATGTGGTTTAAACGAAATGTGATAGACCACCTCATCAATCAAGGTATGAATCAATTTATCTTGGTGGGCGAAAACGTGCTGAATTTCCACGGAAGCCACGAGGACGATTATTATGCCGAATGGTTTGAGGAAGTAGAAGACGGATGGATAGCAGCTTGTAATTTCAGAGACTTTATTCAACAGGAATGGACGAAATTTCGACTAGACTATTACCTTAATTTTGGCGGAACGCTAGATGTAGTAAATTGGCGAGTATTAGCTCCCCGACAATTTTATGAAGTAATCAAAGCATTAATGACACGACGATTAAACTAATATTTTCCTTTCAAAACAATGAGCGTAATTTTCACCACTATCACTAAAGACGAAGAAATCTGGCAGTTATTGGATTTACAACAGAAAAACTTAACCCGAAATATTTCAGAGAATGTAGCCAACGACCAAGGTTTTGTAACGGTTGTTCATAACTTCAAATTGCTTTCTCGCATGAATGAGGCCTATCCGCAAATCATTGCCAAGGATGGCGACCAAGTGGTGGGCTATGCATTAGTAATGCCCGAAAGTTTTAGAAATGATATTCCCGTGCTTACTGCCATGTTCACGATGCTCGATGAATTGGAATATAAAGGCAAATTGGTGAAAGATTACCGCTATTATGCGATGGGACAAATTTGTGTGGCAGAGGGCTATCGTGGGCAAGGACTTTTTGATGGACTATACGCCAAACATAAAACTGAATTATCAGATAAATTTGAGCTTTGTGTGACCGAAATTGCCAAACGTAATACTCGTTCTTTGGCAGCCCATAAAAGAGTAGGCTTTGAAATCATTCATGAATATTTTGATACGACATATCCTGAGCTTTGGGAAGTGGTGGTTTGGGATTTGAGAATATAAATCAATAATTTATTCATAGCGAGGGACTTAAGTCCCTCGCTATGAATAAATTATTGATTACCAAACAATCGTTTTGCCAAAACTAAATCTGCCAACCCATTATCTGGAATTTCTAAGAAATACGCTAATTGCCATTGTTGGGTCTTCAAAGCTTGTTTGCTATTGGCAATATCCCAAGGAGGATATACTCTAATAGCTCTTTTCCCCTCTTTATAATTACCTGATAATATTCCTTTTTGGAGTAAAACAGCTTTAGGAAAAATAAATTGTCCAAAATGATTATCGCTTCTGGTGCTAATTACGACAAAATCTATCTCATCATTTATATCATAAGGTTCAATAATTCCTTCATTATTTCTTTTCCATAAAGTAACAAATTGTCCTGTTTTTGTCGGTGTAATTTTAGCCATACGATATTTGATATTTAGACTATCAAGCCTAAAATCACAAGCACCATACTCAGCACTTTCAGTTGCTGGAATAGGTTCTGTACACTTAAACCCACATTGATTATACACTAATACTTTGGCAAGAAGGAAATCTTTATTATTGGTTAATTCGTTTTTTGATTTCATTACTTAATTTTTACTCTTATATATTTCTCCACAATTATTCGGTCTATGCCTAGTTTTTCTAGCTTCTCTACGCCTTTCTGCATTAAAGTATCGTTCTGGATTTTCACGACAAAACTGAATTTATTGTTCTCCCAGTTTTTATCGACAAAATACTCCAGGTTTTCCGTGTAAACACTATCCACTAACGTATATTCACCTCCACCTGCTATAAATGTAATAGCTGAATCTTGTTTAGCAATTGGATGACTCAAAAAAGCAAAATGACTTGGGTTAATAATCTTAATCATTTTTACTTTCGAGTTGAAGGTTGAAAATGAAGTATCTTTTTCAATGGTTTCTGCCGAAACCAATTCCCACGTACCGATAATAGGAAGGCTCTCTTTTTCTTTGACCTTACAAGCAAACATGGTAGAACATAGCAGTCCCCCTAAAATAATGCTAGTTGTTAGTTTCATAGTTTTTAGTTTTTCACAAAAATCAAATTATTCCCTTGAATTTGTAGCTTGTACTGTACAGGTAGAAAACTTAGAATTACTCTACCCGATGTTTTTTATTAAATATTGATAATGAGATAGTTGTATTTGAATCCACCGAGTAAATATATTCAAAAGCTCTTCCCAGATTTTCAAAAATCCTTGATTGATGTTTCT
>NZ_JAYFUL010000068.1:0-24641 GCF_034928825.1 Arcicella aquatica
TTTTTAGCAGAAACAAAATACAGAAAAACCCTGAAAATTGCCAATATTGACACTTTTTCGGGGTTATTTTATTTATAATGTATTGATAATCAAATAATTATATTACTAAAGGGAAGCCGAGTTTGTTTGTAAACGAAATAATAGGATTTAAAGCAACAGGGGTTATTGTTCTTTCCACTATATATTACTTCTCAATAGATTATAGATGAAAATCTATTCCATAATCAATTGTCAGCACGCTGTAATATTTCTTTAATTACTTCTTGGTCTATAGCTATTTGAGCTTTCAAGGCTTCTAATCCGCTAAATTTCTGTTCGTTTCTTACTTTTGTAATAAACTCTACTGTTAGTATTTCTCCGTAAATTTCTTTGCTAAAATCAAAAATATTAACTTCTATAGTCTGATATGTTCCATCAACTGTTGGGCGATTACCAATGTTTAGCATTCCTCCAAAAGTTTCATTATTGTAATGCACTTTTACAGCATACACGCCATCAGTGGGTATCAGCTTGGCAATTTCTCTTACTTGGATATTGGCTGTCGGAAAACCAATGGTTCTACCCAGTTGTTTACCTTTAACGATAAGTCCTGTAATAGCATAATTCCTACCCAATAGATGGTCTGCCGACTGAACATTGCCTTCCGATAATGCTTTTCTGATTTTTGAAGAACTTACACCTACATTCTCAATATCCTGACGAGCTATTTCTTCAATAGAAAAGCCATATCTTGAAGCATTGGTTTTTAAATAATCAAAACCACCTTCACGATTTCTACCGAAACGATGGTCATAGCCAATTACAAGCGTTTTGGTGCCAATTGTATCAATAAGAATCTTTTGGATGAATTCCTCTGAGGAAAGTTCAGAAAACTCTCTGGTAAAAGGAATAATCAAAAGGTGTTGTACGCCATTTTGTTCCAAGAGTTCAATCTTCTCGTCGAGGGTTGAAAGTAGTTTGATAGCTTGGGTATCCGAAGAAATCACACTGCGTGGATGAGGATAAAAAGTAATAACCACACTTTCTCCTAGCGTTAGCAAAGCAACTTCATTCAAGCGATTTAATATTTTTTGATGTCCCAGATGTACACCATCAAATGTGCCACTTGTTACAACTGCATTCTCTAATTTCTTGAATTCTTGTATTCCGTGATAAACTTGCATTTTTTATATTAGCTCAGTTATAAGTCCTTTTTATTGATAGGATTGCCAACAGAGTTTTATTCTTTACATTAATACTAAAAACCTAATTACCAATAATTAATCAATTTTCCTTTGTTCAATAAACTCTTGAATGGTAAGTGCATTTTTTACATCAAACTCACCAATTTTTTCCCTCCTAAGCGAACTTAAATAAGCTCCAGATTGGCAAGCCGTCCCGAAATCTCTTACTAAACTTCTGATATACGTGCCCTTTGAACAAACGATTGAAAATTTAATTTCAGGAAAATTACTACTGTCAATCTCAAACTTTGAAATTTCTACTTCTCTTGATTTAATCTCAACATCAGCATCCGTTTTTCCTTTTCGGGCTAATTCGTACAGTCTTTTGCCATTTACCTGTATGGCTGAGTAAATAGGAGGTATTTGTAAAATTTTCCCTTGAAATTTACTCAATGCTTCTTGAAGTACCGCTTCGTTAATATGGTCAATAGGAAATTCTTCGTCAAACTCCGTTTCCAAGTCGATAGAAGGAGTTGTTTTTCCTAACACAAAAGTGCCAGAATACTCTTTTTGTTGTGCCTGAAAAGAATCAATTTGCTTGGTCATTTTGCCTGTACAAAGAATTAATAAGCCTGTAGCCAGTGGGTCAAGCGTACCTGCATGTCCAATTTTTTTAAAACGACCAGCAAATTTTAATTTCTTTACAACGTCAAAAGAAGTCCAAGTAAGGGGTTTATCAATCAATAAAACCTCTCCAGGGTCTGGAGAGGTCTGATTTGGGTTCAATTTTATAGTTTCTTGAGTCATTTTTAATGAGAGCCAGTAGCCGCCAAAACTAGGATGACGATTCCGACAATGATGCGATAAATACCGAAATATTTAAAGCCGTATTTATTTAATACTGTGATAAAAAATTTGATAGCTAAAACAGCAACGATAAATGCTACAAGATTACCGATACCTAAAAGTTTAACTTGTTCTTCTGAAATACTTCCCTCTTCTGAGATAAATTTCAATAATTTATAACCCGTCGCGGCTGCCATCGTGGGTACTGCCAAGAAAAAAGAAAATTCAGCAGCTAATCCTCTGCTTAATTTTTGTTGCATCCCACCCAATATTGTAGCAGCACTTCTGCTCAAGCCCGGAAACATAATGGCCAAACATTGGTACGCTCCAATTTTGATAGCCGTAACATTCGTAATATCTGTTTCTTCGTTAATGATTGGATTTTTGAACCAATTATCTACAAATAATAAAATAATACCACCAACCAACAATACAGTCGCAATGAAAATAGGGTTTCCTAAATGCTCATCAATCAAATCGTCAAATAGTTTTCCGAAAATCAATGCAGGAATAACTGCTAAAGCAAGCTTTACATAAAACTGCCATTTTGAAAAATCAAAAAACTTTTTCCAGTACAACACCACAACTGCTAAAATAGCTCCCAATTGGATGCAAACTTCAAAAAGTTTGGTGAATTTGTCATTTTCAATACCTAAGTAAGAACTCATCAATACCATGTGTCCTGTAGAAGAAATTGGAAGAAACTCTGTTAAACCTTCGATAATAGCAAGAATAATTGCTTGAATTGTTGACATTGATTTAAGGGGTATGTTATTCTAAAATAAATTTACTACTGTAAATCTCTTGATTATTGTTGATTATCACAAGATAAAGCCCTTTTTTCAGGGTCGATAAATCCAAAGAAAATAAATTTTGATTCGATATAGTTTTTTCAAATACTTTATTTCCTAAAAAATCTAAGATTGATACAATGTTAAGCTATTAAATAGTTAGGATATTATAAAATACAGAAGGAATGCTGACCAAGTATCGCTTAAAAAAAACACTTCATTATGCTATTAATCATAGCGTAATGAAGTGTTTTTTTTAGCCAGTAGAATATTCTAATCGTTTTTGATACTTAACTGATTATCTAGAATACTTTTCCAGTCTTGATATATTTCTTTGTAAGCACTAGCTTTTGAAGTATCAGGTTCAATCACCCCAATTTTTTCCATATTCACGAAGGCATCCTTAGGTTGAGCAAAATATTTTACTCCGATACCTGAGCCCAATGCAGCGCCTTTTGCACCATCAGTATCGTATAATTCAACGGCAACGCCTGTAACATTCACTAATGATTGCGAGAAAACCTCACTTAAAAACATATTAGCCTTGCCTGCTCTAATAACAGAAGGAGATGTGCCATTTTCTGCCATAATATCCATGCCGTATTTCAAAGAATAGGCAATACCTTCTTGGGCAGCACGAATAATGTGTGCATTGGTGTGCGCATTAAGATTCAAACGTTGAAAAGTAGCACCAATTACCTTATTTTCTAATACTCTTTCAGCACCATTTCCAAAAGGTAAAACTCTGAGTCCATCGGCTCCTTCACTAACACCAGCAGCAAGGGAATTCATTGCCTGATAACTTAATCCACTAGCTACGTTATCACGAACCCAACGGTTCAGAATACCCGTACCATTGATACACAAAAGCGTCCCTAATCGATTGGCACCGTTCAATTCATGGTTTACATGGGCAAAAGTATTTACCCTTGATTTTGGGTCATAGCTTACTTTGTCTGAAACAGAATAAATTACGCCCGATGTTCCTGCTGTTGCGGCTACTTCTCCGGGGTCTAATACATTCAATGAGAGAGCATTATTAGGTTGGTCGCCCGCTTTATAAGTCACAGGAATACCCGCTTGTAAGCCTAAAGTGTCAGCAACAGAACTTTTTATCTCACCATGATTTGAAAATAAGGGACGAATATCAGGTAAAATAGTTGAAGGAAAACCATAACATTTCATCACGTCTTCTGAAACGCCATTTGTTTGGAAATCCCAAAAGATACCTTCTGAAAGGGCAGAGTTTGACGTAGTGATTTCCCCTGTAAGTTTCATCGCAATAAAATCACCCGGAAGCATAATTTTATAAATTGAGCCATATATTCTCGGTTCATTTTCTTTGACCCAAGCCAATTTAGAAGCAGTAAAGTTTCCTGGAGAATTAAGTAAACTAGCCAAACTTTTTTCATGACCAATTTTATCAAAAGCTTTATTGCCTATTTCGACAGCACGGCTATCGCACCAGATAATTGATGGTCTTAAAACATTCAGGTTTCTATCAACAACGACCAATCCATGCATTTGATACGCTATACCGACCGCTTGAATATCTTTAGGATTATATTTACCAGATGAATTACATCTTTGGATTGCTAATTGAACACAGGTCCACCACATTTCAGGGTCTTGTTCCGCCCAGCCATCATGCGGAGAAGAAATCGTATTTTCTGTATCAGGATATTGTGCTGAGGCAACTAATTTGCCTGTTGAACCATCTACAACAGATGCTTTAATGGATGAGGTACCTAAATCTAAGCCTAAAAGTAACATAGTCGAAGTTTGTATTTATTGAGATTATTGGGTAATTTTTTTTGATTACCTTACACAAAAATATAGAAAAAAATATAAATGTTCTATACTGTTCTAGTTATATTTTATTTTTAACCAAAAATTAAACCAAAACAAAAAATGGAAGAACGCTCACCAGTAATTTCAATAAAGAACCTACAGAAGAGCTATGGCGATCAACAGGTATTAAAAGGTATTAATCTTGACATTTATAAAGGCGAAATCATTGGTTATATCGGGCCAAATGGTGCTGGAAAAAGTACTACGCTAAAAATTTTGATTGGCATACTGGGAGATTTTTCGGGCGAAGTGTCTATTCTGGGCTATGACGTTACTAAAGATGCCATGGAAGTCAAAAAACGCATTGGCTACGTACCCGAAAATGCGATGCTTTATGAAGTTTTAACACCGATGGAGTATTTGCTTTTTATAGGTAGATTATATCACCTTGAAGATGCGCAGATAGAAAAACGTGCCAAAGAATTACTTGGTTTGTTTGGACTGAGTGATGTGGTAGATACAAGAATGAGTACTTTTTCAAAAGGAATGCGCCAAAAAGTATTGTTGATTTCGGGCTTAATTCATAATCCTGAAATTATTTTCTTAGATGAACCTCTTTCTGGACTGGATGCCAACGCTGTAATTTTGGTGAAAGAGATTTTGGCAAAATTAAAAGAAGCTGGTAAGACTATTCTATATTCTTCACATATTATGGATGTTGTTGAAAAACTATCCGACCGTATCGTGATTATCAATAAAGGCGAAGTGGTAGCTAATGGTACTTTTCAAGATTTAAAAGCTCAGGGTTCTAAGCTTTCATTAGAAAGTGTCTTTGGTAGCTTGACAGGCGCTAATGAAGAAAACCAAACCCGTGCTGATGATTTTATTCAAGCTTTATCCTCTCAATAATTATGACAAAGTTTATTCTTCGCATTCTCGATAAACTCCAATGGCTTTTTAAATGGTTGTCTGTTGATTACCCTACTTTAAGAGCCATTGTGGAGGTAAAGCTTATTGCTGAAAATCGTAGGTCGCATGGATTACAAAGAAACCAACAGCAAAAAAAGGAGCAAAGCAATACGTTCTTGAAATCATTATTGCTTCAAGCATTTTTTAGCTTGCTATATGGTTTAATGATACTTTTTATTAAACAGCCAGTATATTTAGTAATGATGCTGAGTTTTGCTTTCATCATGTTTATGGTGGCTTTTAATATGATTTCAGATTTTGCCGAAGTACTTTTTGATACAAGCGATAATGTTATTCTATTACCAAGGCCAGTGGATGGCAAAGTGATTTGGATGGCTCGTTTAATTCATATCATTGTTTTTTTAGGAGCATTAACCTTAGCCAATTCCTTTGGGTCAATCATCTTTACGGCCTATAAATTCGGTTGGCAGGCGGGGGTGCTTTTTGTAGGCTGTGTCGTTCTACTATGCTTGATAACTATTTTTCTAACAAGTATTCTATATTTATTGCTTACCAAAGTAGTATCTGAAGAAAAACTAAAAGATATTATTGGGTATGCGCAAATTGCCTTTTCAGTATTCTTGGCGGTAGGGTATCAGTTTATCGCACGAACTGATAAGCTAATCGGTACATCGACCCAAGAAATTGTCATTAAATGGTGGCACTACATAACCCCTCCAGCGTGGTTTGCAGGCGTAATGGAGGCTTTTATTGAAAAGCACTTCGAGTTGCCTTATATCATTTTCTCGGTCTTGGTCCTGATAGTTCCTTTTGCGGCTTTGTATATTATGAATAATTATTTGTCGCCACTATTTGCCAAAAGTTTGTCTGGTTTAGGCACGCCATCAATCATCGAGGATGAGCGACAAAAGGCTGCTCCCAAAAACAATTTGTTGCATGTACTTTCAAAAGTTTTTACGAAAACTACCTTAGAAAAATCAGCTTTTGAATTAGTCTGGATTATTACTGCACGCGACCGAAAGTTTAAAGTGCGTGCCTATCCGATTTTTGGGATGTTGATTTATTTTATGTACAATTTTTTTACTCAAACTGACAAAGAAGCTTTTAATGTATTGATGGTATTATATTATGCCATGTTTATTATCTGGATTTTTTCACAGCAAATCTATATTTCTGATGATTGGAAGGCTGCTTGGGCATATCGAGTAGCTCCACTGGTTCAGCCAGGAGAGATTTTGTTGGGAGGTCTAAAAGCTGTTTTAGTGAAAGTCGGCATTCCCGTATATATTATTATTGGTGCTGTCGTGATTTATAAGTCTGGCTTTGGCATGATTGATGATATTCTTTTTGCTATGGCAAGTACGCTGCTCTTTATTAGTTTAAATGTGTTTGGAGGCGATTTTTCATTACCATTTTCAATTGAAGTGGTGAATGGAAAGGTAAAAGGGAGTCAATGGATGAAGTTTTTATTCTTGTTTTTTGTGGCACCAATCTTAGGCTTTTTACATTTTTTCATTGCAAAAACGACTTATGGGCTAATAGCATTAACACCCATCTTGTTAATCATTGCTTTACTTTTGTTGAAAGAATACCGAAAAATCAGTTGGGAAAGAATTAAGGATGGTCTTTAAACGAAACAAATTGAAGTGAAATGTAACATAGACAAACATTTCGGAAATAATATCAGATTTAAAAGGCATTGATTTAGAATTCTTTGATGAGTTTTTCTGTAATTTTGAGAACTTTCTTATGAAAGAGGTTTCAAAATGCTTACCACATCAAATAATTTATAACCAATGCCTATACTATTACTAGTTATTTGTTTTTTATTGCTAACTTTTTTAAACTACAATACTTCCTCCACTACTAGCAGAATAGAGTCATTGTTTTTGCCGATTTTGAAATCGGTAATTTTACTTTCCGCTTTTGTAATTTTAAGTGTTGAAGTAGCTTCATTTTTTGATATTCTTACTCCTCAATTTTTTAAAATAGCTTGGTTAGTTTTAGCTATTTTATTGGTCTTTAGGGTTTATTCGCTTAATATTTTTCAACAGCAGTTTAAGAAATATATTGTTACGTTTAATGACCTTTTTAGGGTTAGAGACAAAGAAAGTAAAGTGATTTTGTATGCTGCTATAGTATTGATTCTAATCCCATTACTTTTTTTAAGTATATATTGTCCTCCAAACAATATGGACTCTATGACTTATCATCTTACGAGAGTACAGTTTTGGATACAAAATAAGAATGTAAAGTTTTATCAGACCCAATTTCAATTTCAACTTTTTTATAATGTCTTGTCGGAATACTGGTTGCTTACGACCATTTTATTAAGTGATTCCGATTTGTTTGTTAATGTAATTCAATACTTTTCGATGTTGGGAAGTGCCTTGACAGTGGTTTTAATAACAGGCATTTTTGGTGTTGATTTAAGAAGCAAAGTCTTTGTCTTTATTTTTTGTATTACTTTACCGATAGGTATTCTAGAAAGCACTACAACTCAAAATGATTATCTGTCAGCATATTTCTTTTTAAACTTCCTATATTTTTGTCTACTATTAATTCAGCATAAAAAATTAGAATGGTCATTGATTTTTTGGTGTGTTGCATCAATTATTTTAGGCGGATTTACTAAATATACCGCTTTCCTATTTGCTGTTCCATTTTGTGTATGGTTAACCATTAGTATTATCAAGAACGTAGGTTTATTTAGTGCTATAAAAGTTGGGTTGTTTGCTGTTTTTCTATTCTGTTTGGTATTTTTTCCTTTTTTTTACCGAAACTATCAAACATTTGGCAGTATTTTGTCGCCATTGCCTACATCAACGTTTTATGCTGGTAATGCTTACACTGTAGAACATATTTCTATAGAGGCAACATTATCTACCATGATAAAAAATGCTGGGATACATTTAGGGCTACCTATTACTAGTTATAATCAGCAAATCAAAAATATCGTTGAGAAAGCACATGAACTTTTGCATTATTCGTCTGGAGATCTAAACAGTTCATTAGGTGAATATCAAGCGGTGTTTACCTTGACAGAAGATCGTTCAGGAAACTTTTTTCATTTTTGGATAATCACCTTTGGCTTTGTATTGTTAGGCTTGAGTTTTTTTAGAAAATCGTTCCAGAAATCTCAGAAGTATTATGGTGTAATGGTTTCTTATGCTATCCTATTATTTGTAGGACTTCTTATTTATTCTGCTATTTTCAAATGGCAATGGTTTCATTCAAGAACTCAAATTTCATTTTTCTTAGCTTCTGCTCCATTTTTAGTATTATTATTCAGAAATTTCCTGAAATCTACCGTTCTCTATCGGAGTAGTGTATTCCTATTAGTGTTATTGGCTTTACCCTATGTATATGTAAATCCTAAAAAAACAATATTACCAGTAAGGTATCTAGTGAAAAAAACGTTGGGTTATGTACCAATAGAGCTCGATAATCATATTCCTGCAATACTGAAAAACCCAGTTATTTTAAAATTTTACCATACCAAAGATAATAAGGTTTGGACATTGGATGGAGGTCAAAGTTATTCAACTAAAATAACCATCAACCAGATATTGGCAGATGCTGGATTCTATCATGAAGACATGCTGACTGTTTTTACAGGAACTAGATTTGATAAGTATTTCTTTGGGAATGTATCTCAAAATAATGACTTAGTTAAAATTGCTGAGATACTAGATAAGAACGGAGGAGATAAAACCATTGGTATAGTCTACAAAAGTCATACGATGTTGGTTTATCCTTTTTGGAAACTCCCTCAAACTAATCAAGGAAAGAATACCTTTGAATACATTTATTATTCTAAGGAAATAAAGGATGTTTATAATCAAAATAAGCCTTATCGTTATATTATTTCAACAGTTTCTCCGAAAAAACTAGCCATTTCAGACAACGATATTAAAAAGATATATCGCCTGCAAGACTACTTTTTGATAGAATTGTCAAAGCCTTCAGCAAAAGCGTATTATTGGGAAGAATACAAATTTAAATGATTTACTTTAGGTAAATCTTGTGGAATAAAGGATGTTAAAACTAGAAAATATAGTTAAAAAATATGATGATAAAACAGTTGTCGATAATGTTTCAGTAGAAGTACAAGCAGGTGAAATTTTAGCAATTGTAGGAGAGAGCGGTTCGGGAAAAACTACTTTTTTAAATATCATTTCAGGGAATATAATGCCTGATGAAGGAAAATTATGGTTAAATAACGAGGCACTCAATTTATATTTTAATAGATTAATCAGAGACTTCCCTAATATTAAGCTAGTTCCGCAAGATTATAGATTAAAACCTGAACACAAAATTTGGGAAAATATAGACCTTGCTCTTACTCATTATACCCCTGAATATCGGAAAGAAAGAGTGAAAGAATTATTAGAACTTTGTGGTATTACAGCGGTAAAAGATAAAAAACCAAGGGAAGTTTCGGGCGGAGAAAAGCAAAGAACTGCTATTGCGCGTGCTATTGCTGAAGAACCCTTAGCTTTGCTATTAGACGAACCTTTTAGCAATTTAGACTCGATTAATCGGACAAAATTGCGGTCAAAAATTGTTGAGATTATCAAAAAAGAGCTGATTGCTTGCGTATTAGTAACGCACGACTTATTAGATGCTTTTTTGGTAGCGGATAAAATTGCGATTATGCATCAAGGTAAAATCTTGAAGATAGACACGCCACAAAATATATATGATGAACAAACTGATGAGTACATCAAACATTTTGTTCAGAGTGCCATTGAGCCTATCAAAGTTTTTCAGGAGCGGTATGTTTTGTAAGGGATTATAGAATACGTTCACTCTTTAATATCTTGTACTATTTTAATAAGCTCTTTGATTTCATTATCATTCAGAGATGATCGTTCCGACTTATCATAAATGGAAAGTAAATATAGTTGCTTGTCAGCTACATATACACAAGTAAGAACTCTTGCTCCACCAGATTTCCCTTTGTTTTTACTAGCAATTGAAAGTCTAATTTTATAACAATCATTACCTAATGGAGTACCTTGTTGAGGGTTATCTTTTAAGCTTTCTATAAAACTTATTAATTCATTTTTGAGAGATGGGAATTTCTTAATAAGCCTTTTTGCCTGTCTTTGAAAAGGTAGAATAGGAATTATCTCAAAGCTCATTTAAAAAATCAGTTAAGTTTGGTTTTGAAATTTTCCCTTCTCTAATGAGTTTTACTTCCTCAAATGCTTCCAATAATTCTTGTCTATGCAAAGCTTTTGATTCGTCAGGCAAATGTAACTTTTCACGAATGATATCCCATTCTTGGATTGGAATGAAAACACCCGTAATACTGCCTGTATGGTCAGCTAAATATTGTAAGTTCATATTGTTCGGTAAGTACCTGATTTGGTTTTAAAAATAATGTATTTATAAAGGTTGAATATCATTATAACAAAAATAAACAATAATTTTAAAACTCAACGGTATTTTATAGATTGACTAGCAATGAAGGAGCAGAAAGAAAGGACAAAATTCAATCAACTTTATATCATAACTCAAATGAAATACCTTCAGATTCTTTCTTGTCGGCATATAGAATAATCTCTTCTTTTTTACCATTAACAGTAAATCGAATGGCGGTAGTATTGGCTCCTTCGCTACCCGTATTATTGGCAAAAACTGTTAAGATATTTTTCTGGTTAGGGTTGATTCTCAAAGTCACAATCTTAGATTGCTTCGTAAGTAAATGTTTTTCAAGGATGTATTGACCATTGAAACAAACCGAAACGATGTCACCATCTTCGTTTTCATGGTCAAAAAGTTCGATGTTTAATAGTTCATTACCTACTTTAAAATGATGCTTTATTTTTACTTTTCTCTCCATTTCGCAGTAAATTTTATCAGCTTTCCTACCTAGATATGGTTTTGAGATAGTTTTGATAGGCAGGTTATAAGAAATTTGAAACCCGATGTAGGCACCACTTTCTAAGGCTGAAGTTGAAGCGACCACTTGATTATTAGTAATGCCCGAATAAGTATTCGATACCAGATGTTGTAAGGGAATACCCACTCTGATGCCCATATTCAACGAACGCATATCATTGGCAGGTCGCCAATAAGTTTTACCAATTTCAAAGAAAACCATGTTTGATTGCTGATTGACAACCTTACTTTCTATCCTAAATCCTTGTCCATTAGCCACCCAATCTTCACTTTCTTTGGCAGACTGGCTGAGGAAATTCATCGTTCTGGCACCTACTTCCAAATAATTTCTTACTTCTCCGAGCGCCCTTCTTCCTCTCGACTTAGAGGTATATGTCAAGCTTGCAGAAAAACCAGAATAACTAAGGGTGTTTTGCCAAATACTTGATTCTTTGTTATTTATGACGAAATGATAGGGGTCTTTAATCGAATAGCTACTTGGAGCGCACGTATAATATGCACCAATTTCGGTTTTGAAAATTCTATTATTGTGTAAAAGCTTGGTATAATTAATGCCCAAATCAAAAGAACCAATCAATCCATACAGTGTTGTTTTGCCGTCTTTATTAACGCTAGAATTGATATGTAGGGCAGTAAACGGAAAAGGTGTATAAGAAAATGCTCCTTGCTGATAGCCGTTTGTGATATTATTGCTTTGTGGTAGCCCAAAGGTAAATAACGTAGCCGAAGGATGAATATTAATAGTACTGATACCTTGTTTATTGGAGATTTGAGCATCAAGAACATTAAGCCTTAATAAACACAATAAAAACACAGTAAAGAGCTGTAGAGCAAAAGTTTTCATCTATTAAGTAAGTTTGAGATTATTCAAATTAAATAAAGCTAAAATATTTTAAGTTATACGTGTAAAATAAAGTGCTGTATGTCAAAACTTTAAGTCTTCGTAGAGAACCTCTCAAAGCTCACCACTCAAAGCTCGTAGCTAATAAAATCCTATTTAATTCTTTCAGGATTTTCATTCACGAATGCCCCCCAACCTTTTTTGGTACCCTTGTTCGTTGCCATGATACTATTACCGTGAAAGTGATGGCAAACTGCAATGCCCAACGCATCGGTAGCATCAAACATTTTGGCATCTAGTTTCATTTTTAGCAACTGGTCTAGCATGTGGGCTACTTGTTCTTTGGAAGCATTACCATTGCCCGTTACCGATTGTTTTACCGTCTTAGGGGAATATTCTACAATAGGTATCTCACGAGAAAGTGCCGCTGCCATGACTACCCCTTGGGCTCTGCCTAATTTTAGCATTGATTGTACGTTTTTTCCAAAAAAAGGTGCTTCAATAGCCATCTCATCAGGCATGAATTCTTCAATCACTGAGATGATTCGTTCATATATTTTCTTTAACTTAATTTCCTGCGTGCTATATTTGCTAACATTGATAACGCCATATTGTAAAACTTTTATTTCATTGCGTTGAACCAATATCACCCCATAACCCATAAAACGAGTACCTGGGTCGACGCCTAAAATTATTTTTTCTGTATTATTTACCATTTCTTAGCACAAAAATTTCCGTCTCTGCTTTATCTTTTCATGCAAAATACCAACGAAACAAATCCTAAAACAAGCATTTTATCTGAAAAACTATTTTCATTGTTCAAAACATTGCTTTTCGTCGTGATTGTCTGGATGCTATACAAGGCTTTTGATCAGAAACAGCAAAATATTGATAGTTTGCTATTGGAATGCCAAAAAGCTTTTGTTGTAAAGAATCTATGGAAAGGGCTTTTATTAATACTATTAATTTTTTTTAATTGGGGATTTGAAGCCAAGAAATGGCAACAACTAGCCCTGAAAGTTGAGGAGATTTCGCTAAAAGAAGCCTTCAAGGGAGTATTGATGGGGTTGTCTTTAGGATTTATTACTCCAGCGAACTTAGGAGATTATGCAGGAAGGATGTGGAAGTTTAAACAACAAAAAAGAGCAGAAAGCATAGGCGCTATTCTTTTGGGCAATGGCATTCAGTTTTATATTTCTTTGTTGTTTGGCACCTTATCTTTTGGGTATTTTTTGATTACTAATAACCAAATTATTGCAGGCATCAATGGCATCACAATACTTGTATTAATACTGAGCTTGCTGTTAGGCTTTTTTGCTTACTTAAAACGACATTTATTTTATCTTTTTGTATTAAAAATACCTTATTTGAAAAAGTTCGCACATAGTGTGAAAATCCTAGAATATTTTAGTAACGAGGAGGTAAGAAAGGTTTTTCTATGGGGACTATTGCGTTATTTCACTATCTCGCTACAATTTGTATTGGTACTTTTGATTTTTGAAGTCAAGTTGAATATAATAGATTTATGGACAATCTCATGTTTAATTTTTCTCGTTAAAACCATTGTCCCAGCCATTAATTTTATAGGCGATTTAGGGATTCGAGAATTTTCAGCCATCTACTTTTTTAGTTTTTACCAAGTAAATCATGCGGCCATAATTACCGCCACTTTTGTACTTTGGTTTATCAATATTTTGTTTCCTGTATTAGTAGGAAGTATTTTAGTATTGAAAACAAAGATTCGTTGATTGTTATCAATTAACCAATAACCACATAATTATGCTGTTATTTATCATCTTGATGATTACTGCCTTTTACTTTATTTTCAATCTGATGTTGATTGTTGTTTGGAAAGAAATGAGGGCAAAACATAAAATACCTCCAGTTCAGAGAGATACCAAACTCACTGTGATTGTGCCTGTAAGGAACGAAGCCAATAATATTTTACAGTTACTTCAAGACCTGAATCAACAGACCTATCCATTTGAAAACTTTGAAGTAATTATTGCCAATGATGGTTCAACAGATGACACTGAAAATATCGTATTAGTATTTCAAGAAATCGCTTATTACGAACTCAAAGTGTTAAACCTATTGAATGATAGTAGTGCTTCGCCCAAAAAGAGAGCCATTCAAAAGAGTATAGAAATATCTTCGGGAGAATTATTAATTACCACTGATGGCGATTGTTCTGTATCACGTGATTGGCTCAGTTCAATTCAGCAGTTTTATGAAACAAAACAAGCTAAGTTAATCAGTTCACCCGTTACCTTTACAGAAAAAAATACCTTCTGGAACACTATTCAAATCATAGAATTTGCTAGTTTGATAGGCTCGGGAGCTTGTGCGATGTATCTGAAAAAGCCCAATATGTGCAATGGCGCTAACTTGGCTTATACACGAGAAGTATTTGAAGAAGTAAATGGTTTTGCAGGCAATGAAATGGTGGCTTCTGGAGATGATGAATTTTTGATGCATAAAATTGCCAAAAAATACCCTGATAAAGTATTTTTTAATATGGATGTCGATGCAATAGTAAGAACCACGTCGCAAGAGGATTTATCTCACTTTTACCAACAGAGACGACGTTGGGCAAGCAAGTGGAAACATTATGATAATTGGCAGGTGTCGGCTTTGGCTATCTTTATTTTCTTGGCTAATCTTAGCGTATTAATCGCTTATTATTTGATAAATGAATATTTGGGTATAGGCATTTTGCTCTTGAAATTTTCCGCTGAGTTTTTCTTTTTATCATTAGTCATTACGTTTCTGGGGTATCGAAATAAAATCATTTATATCCCAATTGTGCAATTAATCTATCCATTTTATGTAGTCTTTTTTGGATTATTAGCACAAGGGAAAGGGTATCGTTGGAAGGGTAGAAAATTGCAGTAGAAAAACTTGAAGTAGAGCTTTGAAAGATAGGATGAAAATATTTTGCTAAATAAACTCACGATGAAAAAGATAGCTTTCTTTATAGTAGTCACTATTGTTTTTGTTACACAAACTTTCGCGCAAGTTCTTGAACAAGTGGATTCAAATTTTGATATTTATGTTTTAATGGGACAGTCGAATATGGCTGGGAGGGGCAAAATAACAGAGGAATATCAAAAAGAAGCTAACCCAAATATATTTGTATTAACCAAAGACAATACTTGGGCTGTTGCCAAGCACCCACTTCATTTTGATAAGCCCCAAATAGTGGGTGTAGGCCCTGGATTACAATTTGCTTTAACAATGCTAGAGGTTAGTAAAACTAAAAAGATTGGACTCGTACCTACCGCAGTAGGCGGAACATCAATCAATCTGTGGAAACCCAATGCTTATGATGCTAGTACAAAAACACATCCATTTGATGATGCAGTTCGTCGGATAAAAGAAGCCATGCAGTATGGGGTAATAAAAGGCATTATTTGGTTGCAAGGAGAATCAGATGCTAGTCCTAAAAAATCAGAAAACTATGGTGTCAAATTCAAGACAATGATAGATTCAATAAGAGTATTGGTAAATAATCCAAAACTCCCCGTTATTCTAGGCGAATTAGGACAATACAGACCTGAATATGTTCAATTTAATCATGACGTATTAAAAACAATATCTTCTACCATTTCTAATACGGCTTTGGTTTATTCAAAAGGATTAGTTCACAAAGGTGATACCATACACTTTGATGCTCCATCTGCTGAAATGTCTGGAAAACGTTTTGGGAAGGCTATGATTAAGTTGCAGAAGAAGAATGATAAGATAAAATGAAAAATTATATTGTAATTATTTTGTTAACTTTTTATGCTTAAATAAAGATAATTCCTCAGTAAAAATAAATAAATAATATTTTTTAAAAAAAGTACATACGTATACTTTTTTTGCATTTTTTTCGTTTAGTTTTGCCCTAAATACATTATTAATTAATAAACTACCCGCATGAGAAAACTTTATTCCCTATTAGTATTATTATTTTGTTCAAATTTACTAGCTGCCCAAAAAATTGATTTAGATAAATATCCTATCAAAGTATCATACCTTCAACTTCCTACCAACCCGTTTCCTGAGGATTTTACTACCTTTTCCACAAAGTTTATTGCGAATGGTATTAATTTAAATGATGCTGGATACACAAATCGCGAAAGTGATTTAGAATCTATTTATTTCAAGATAAGTGGCTTTAAAAGAGTTGCTACGGGCGGACACCTATCTATCAAAGTACAAATTGATGGATATGATATGGGTAAACTTGAAGTAGTTAAGAAAGAGGATAAATCAAAAGACAAGGATGGAAAAGAAACAATTTCTATTTCTTACAAATTGACTTTCAAGTATTTGGTTCCGATGAAATATACCATTACCGATTTGAATGGTGTAATTGTTAAAGATGGTTCATTAACTGAAGGAGCTAGCGCTAAAACGTACGAGTCGTCATCTTATAGCACTTCTACCGCCTTAGAAAACTATTGGAAAGAGAATGGTACAACTATAAAAAGAGGTTTGCTTGGAAGCTTTATATCTGAAAAACTCTCAACTTTTGAAGGGAGATTAAATTATGAAATAGGCTATGTCCCTCGTACATATAATGACGTTCTTTGGTCAACAGATTCTCCTAAACATCCCGAAAATGAACAGTTCAAAAAGGTATGTAGCGATGTGAAAACTGCAATGGATGAAATGACCAGCGCAAGACCTTTAAGCTTGGAGAAGGTGAAACCAGCCATTGAATATTTCGAGGGCATCCTAGTGAAATATGCCAAAGACGAAAAACCTGAGCGTAAATTAAGATATGCTGCATGGTTTAACATGGCAACTATTTATTATTGGTTAGAAGACTTTGATAATGCTATTCGTTGTTGCGATGGGCTTGTAGCTAATGACTACGATAAGTCAGATGCTAAGGATATTAAATTGAATAGTGAAAGAATGAAAAAAATATTGTCTGGCTCAATAAAGAGTGCTCACTATGTTCGTGATGTGACTAATGCTGTTGCACCTCCTTTAACGCCATTTCAAGTAGAAGAAGAGAATACACGATTAGGTGCCTTACGAGATAAAGCAATTCAAGAACAAGCCACTAGAGATGTAGCGGTTTCTCAGCAGGCTGTAGCTAGATCAGGCATGGTAGATTTAGATAAGACTGTCAATGCCATCGGTGGAATAATCGGTAAAATTGGTAGTAAAAAAACTGCTATAGTTTTCGATAAGCCGCTTGCTGATTTGATAATTAGTATGAACGAATCGTTAGTGAATTACCAATTAATTAGCAAATCGTTAAGTATTAATGGTTGTTCTATTAATTCCTCTCTTTTTATGAAAACACAAGTAGAAAGTTTTCAAAAGCAATTCAATAGTGTCGGAGGAAGTCTTGATAAACAATCTTCAAACAAAATGAAATCATTGCTTAATGTGTATGGTGATTTAACATCTAAAGATGTCATGGCAGCTCTTATGATTACATCAAACCCTGTAAAAATGCAGAGCTTACTGGTTGAACCTAATAAGATATTAAAAGATATGACATATGATTGTCTAGACTTAGTGTTGAACAAGAATCAGGATAAAAAGAATATACTAATGTCTCTGGCCGAGGTACAAAAAATGTTGAACTATGGCACTTATGGATTTTTCAAGGAAGAGAATTGTAACAATCAGGCCTATGAATTAGCAAAAGAAGGCTTTAGTAAGTTAAAAGCTGTAGCTGGAAGTTCTAAATTATCTGAAGAATTAATAGGAGATTTTAACCAATTAATTAGTGTTTATTCGCCTCTTTTTCAAAGTGATAAAAACTTGATTAAAGAACCCACTAATACTGCATTAGTAGAAAGTATCAACAAAAACAACTACCCATCATTTGTTTTAAAACTATTACAAACTCAATAATAATATGTTAAAATGGTTCTGCATTTTTTCGGCGTTCACAATTTTTATCTCGTCGTGTGTCGTTAGGCAACCAAATGCCAATCAGGTTAGTTTTGTTTCAGAAGAGAACACAGGATTAATAAGAGTCCATGTGGCTGGAATTGGCAAGAATCTTCCTGAAATAGAGCAAGATGCTAAAACCAAAGTGTTTGAAAGCATTTTGTTTGTTGGTCTTCCATCGTCTTCTACAGAGGCATATCGTTTACCAATGGTTGAAAATAAAGCAGAAATGCAAACCCATCCTGCTTTAAAAATATTCTTTAATAATAAAGAGTATGATCAATTCATTACTCGAGTAGATAGGCTTGAATATCTAAAACAAAGAGTAACGGGAGGTGGCAGAGTCCTTAATTTTAACATTACGGTTAACCATACAGCACTGAGACGCTACATGGAACAAAATCAAGTAATTAGAAAATTTGGATATTAATCAAAATAAATATCCAAGTTTAATTCCCTAGAATTTTCCACTGATGATTATGTGTAAAAAAATAAGCTTAATAATATTCCTAAGTTTTGTTGCTATGGCTGGTTTTGCTCAGAATAAGACTGATGTTAAAACAAATGAAACGCCTAGTTCAGAAAAAAATGTAATTGTAAGACCAACGATTATGGTTTTCCCATTTTTTAAAGAAGGACAAAACATCCGTACGCTAGTAGAAGATGATGTGAATACTAGGTTAGTAATGGCGAAAGTGAAAGAGGCTTTTGATAAAAGAGGATACTCTACTATCGACTTTTTGTCGAAAGTAAGAAATTTAGCAGTGAATGAAGTATTGAATAGTGAAGCCCAAAGTGACTTGAAAACTCAAATTATTCAATCGTCTGGGGCTGATATTTGTGTGGAAGTAGAATATAGCTTCCTCGAATCAAATAGTGGGAATGAAGTAAAACTGATATTGAATTCTTATGAAGCCTCAACCTCGTCAACTTTATCAAATAAAGTAGGGTTCTCAGGTAAATTTTACTCGCAAGACATCGGGAAATTAGCTGCCAGAGCCAATGACTCAGTCATAGAAGATTTTCTGAATGTGATGCAACAAAAGTTTACTGACATTATAGAAAACGGTCGATATCTTTCATTAGAGTTTAACTTAGCAGCTTCTGCTGATATAAAAATGAGTAGTGAAGTAACCAACGAAAAGCTACCACTTTCAGATGCGTTAGAATTATGGGTTGCAGAACATACAAAAAATTATCACATTCAGGGAGTAACAGATTTAAAAGTACTGTTTGATGTTATCAGAGTACCTAGATTAGATGCAAGTGGTAAAATGCTTACTACAACAAGGTATTCTCTTGATATTTTTAGATTTTGTAACACGTTGTTTCCTTCAGAAAAACCAGACAAAAAACTAAAAGTTGAACGACTGATAAAAGGAAATACCATCTTTATAACATTCAAATAATAAGTCTAGCATATCTTATGAATAAAATTATACTTTTTTCAATATTGTTTTTGTCAACATTTTCATTGGTAGCTCAAAATGAAAAAATTACTGTCGGCATAACCTATTTTACATATCCTTCTTATCATGAGAAAAACTATGTTGAGCAAATCAACGAAATTGTAGCCAATGAATTTGTGAAAGCAGGGAGATTCACTGTGGTAGATCGTACAAAACTTCAGGCTATTAAAGCCGAGCAGGAACTTCAGAAAACAGAAGATTTCCTTGATAGCAAAGTAATAGAGCAAGGTAAAACATTAGGCGCAAAATACATCGTAACAGGACAGTTAGTAAGCGTAGCTACGACAAGTTCGTATTCAGTTGAATTTAAAAAATATCAGTATTCAGCATCTATTTTGGTGTCTGTTAAGTTGATTGATGTTGAAACCAGTGAAGTAGTTCAAGCAGAAACGTTTGGACGTGGTTCTTCTAACGCATCTGTTGAAGGAGGTTTCTTTAAACAATTAATGAATTCATCATGTGATGTTGCTGGAAATGGTAATTCTACTGATGAAGCATTGCGTAATGCTATGACTAATCTAAGTTGTGGATTGAAAAACTGGATAAAAAGAGTTTTTCCCACGATGGTATCTGTCGTAGAAGTTCAAGAAACACATAAAAAGAAAGGTGCTGTTAAAATATTAATAGCTGGAGGTTCTGGTATTGGTCTTAGCACAAGAAAAGAATTATCAATCATTGAATTTTTAAAAGTTGTTGTAGATGGCAATGAATTAATCAGGAAAAAGGAAATTGGGAAAGTAGAAGTGATAAAAGTGGAGGATGAAAATTTTGCTATTTGTGAAGTAAAGGAAGGTGGTATAGAAATAAAAGATAGGATAGACAAAGGAATAGTACTGAAAGCTTTTGTTAAATAATGTTCAATTTGTTTAAAATTTAAAAGTGCATCTATCACTATGAAAAGATACTTTAGTAATTCATTTGTTCATTTTATTGTATTGTTCTTAAGTTCTTTATTAACAGGTTTTGGACAATCTAATAATATCAGTTTTGCCTTAGTAATGCCTGAGGAAGTAGATGGGGGGCTTAGTAATACCCACCTCCGAAGATTGCATGATAATTTAATAGATGTACTAACTCAGAATGGAATTGCTTCATTAAATATTCAAAATAACTTAGTGTTATATCCTGTCATCAAATTGTATAATCAGCAAACTGTGAATGCTGGGGTACAAAATATTACGGTCGTTGAAGCAGACTTAAGTTTGTATGTAAAACAGCTAGATAATAAGTTAATCTTTTCTTCAATTACAAAAAAAATGAAGGGGAGCGGGAAAACTTATGATTTAGCTTTGAACAACATGATTTCGAATGCCAAACTAGATGAACCGAATGTAGTTGGGTTTCTAGATAAAGCAAAGCAAAAAGCCATAACTTATTACAATCAAAGATGTTCTAGTATTATTACTCAAGCTGAGCAAATGATGAAAATGAATAGATACGAAGAGGCTTTGGTTAGTTTATTAAGCGTTCCTTCTGAAGTTGATTGTTATCAACAAGCAAACACTAAAGCAGTAGAAGCATTTAAGTTATATCAAAATCAAAATTGTAATCAAATGCTTTTGAATGCGAAGGCAAAGATTGCGAATCGTCAATTTGAAGAAGGACTAAATATCATAGCTATGATTGACCCATCTTCGTCATGCAAGGCAGAGGCATTACAGGTAATTCAGCAAGCAAGCGGGCAAGTTGAAGCAGATAATAAACGTAAATGGGATTTATTAAATAAAATCTTTATGGATTCTGCTGAGATAGAAAAGCGTCGTTTAGATTTGATGAGTCAATTCTTGATTAGCCGCTCAATGAATCTTCCACATTACTATTACCAAAATGTTACTCGTTAAATTACATCTTAATGAAGCTGTTTAAACTTTTCCTTTTGGGTTAAACTAAGTCTTTTAGAATAGCTTGTTCCAAAATTTACTCAACGTAGCGATGCTATGCTTCGCAAATTTTGAAAAAATCAATTCAAAAATACAATACTTTTACCTCAGAAACGAAAGTTTAAACAGCTTCTATATTAAAATTATTATGAAAAAGATTAATACAATTTTATGCATTCTGTTAATTTTATTTGTTTTTACCAGTAAAGCACAAACACCGTTTAAGGAAGTAAATTGGTCTGAGACTAAAATACCGGGATTTATTATCAATAAGGATGCCTCTAAGATTGAGGTGATTTTTGATACCTATATACGCACTTCAATTCGTGAGATTGGTTATGGAGATGTAGTTTATATAGAAAAGGGAGGCTCAAAAATTATGAGGTCGGTACCTAAAGAATGTATTGGGTTTCAAATAAATGATAAATTATTTGAGAAGGTTGACTTTAATGATGTGAAAGGTGGAAAGAGCCTGAAATTTATGCAGCCTTTATTAAAAGGGAAAATCAATTTATATATGTATATTTATTATTCGTCTTCAGTGATAGAAAATGGAGAAACTAAGTCTGGAAACTTTTATAGTTACTCTTATTTTTTACGCAAAAGTGCTACTAACGAAGCGATAATGATTGGTGCGTTTAGTAAATTAAATGATTTACAAGCTTTAATAAATGATAATGCAACTGTCTCTAAAAAATATCAGGATAAAGAATATAATAATGCTGAAGTAAAAGAAGGCGTAATTAAAAATATTGATTTGATTAAAATGATTACCGATTATAACTCGGCGAATTAATTTTACTACTTATTGTTGCAAATCCCTCTTAAAGGCTTGTAAGCTATTTAGGAGGGATTTTACTTTATCTAATACCAATAAAATGCCTAAATTGCATACATTCTGCTTGACAACTAATAAACAAACTCATGTTTATCCATAAAACCAATTTCTTGATGCGGGCTTTTTATCCAGATTTTGTCTGGAAAGTAAAGAATGCAGAAAAAGCAATTTATCTTACTTTTGACGATGGTCCTATTCCTGAGGTAACAGAATTTGTATTGGATGAGTTAGCTAAATTTCAGGCGAAAGCTACATTTTTTTGTATTGGTGATAATATCAAAAAACATCCAGAGGTATTTAAAAAAGTTGTAGCCCAAGGACATTCTATTGGCAATCATACCTTCAATCATTTAAAAGGCTGGAAGACCGAGGACGAACTTTATTTCCAAAATTTTCAAGAATGCGAAACCATTATTGAAAAAAACGACTATTATTCTTCGGTACAAAACACGGTGCTAGCAAAGAAAAAGTTTCGCCCACCTTATGGACGTATCAAGAAAAGTCAGGCAAAAGATATTTTACCAAGTCACGACATTGTAATGTGGGATGTACTTTCTGGTGACTTTTCTAAGGATTTATCACCTGATAAAGTCTTGCAGAAAACGATACGGTATACAGAAAGTGGTTCGATAATATTATTTCACGATAGTATCAAAGCCAATAAAAATATGTCTTATGCTTTGCCAAGAGTATTATCACATTTCTCAGAAAAAGGTTTTACTTTTAAGGCATTATAAAACGAATGTCATATTTACCTTTCCTGAATGAAGATTTCCTCAAGACCAAATGTAACTGTCTGGATTGCGGCCAGAAATGAAGAAAATACTATTTTGAAATGTCTTCAATCAATAGCAAACCTCCATTATCTCATAGAAAACCTGCAAGTATTAATCGGCAATGATCAGTCTGAAGACCAAACCAAAGTTTTGGTTGAAGGTTTCATTAAAGAAAAACCCCATTTTCAACTTATTGATATTCAGAAGGTAATTAATCACCAACGTGGTAAAGCGAATGTATTAGCAAATTTATACGAGTATTCAACGGGTAAATATTTCTTGATTTGCGACGCAGATGTGACCGTAAACCCTGATTGGGTAGAAGGGATGATTGCTAATTTTGAAGCTAATGAACTGATAGGACATCAAGTAGGAATTACTGATATTAAAGGCACTAATATGTGGCATCATTTCCAGTCTATCGACTGGCTTCATGCGCTTACACTATTAAAAATAGCCGCTGATTTAAAAATTCCGTTAACAGGTTTGGGCAATAATTCAGCCGTCACTCGCAAAGCTTACGAAGCTACTGGTGGTTATGCCAAAATTCCTTTTTCCATTACTGAAGACTTTGCTTTGTTTCATGAAGTAGTCAAAAAAGGTTTTGGTTTTAAGAATACGATTAATCGAGCAGTGTTTAATCAGACCCTCCCGATGATTAATTTGAAAGAATTTCTTCATCAAAGAAAACGCTGGATGGTCGGAGCGTTGCAATGTCCGTGGTGGATTGTGACACTACTTTTTCTGCAAGCCCTATTACTTCCAATTTTATTAATTGTGGGTTTATCCTTTTCTTGGAAACTAGCAGGAATTCTTTGGTTGATTAAATGGCTTAATCAAAGTTTTACAGTTTTACCAACAATTTTGAAATTAAGGCGATTTCACCTGATAAAACACTTAATTTTGTATGAAATCTATGCAAATTGTTGGCAATTAACCATGATTCTATTTTATTACTCACCCGTGGCGGTAGATTGGAAAGGAAGAATTTATAAGTGAGGAGGTCCTTATTTTTGAGTTTTGAGTGATGAGTTTTGAGTTGTGTTTTGTGTTTGCCTAAAATAGGTTGCCCTGTGTTTTGAAAATAAATGTCCTATTTTATCACTAGCGGGGTGATTTAAGACCTATTGATTATCCACAAGTATATAAATAACTGATAATCAGGGTGTTTATTCCTAGCGAGGGACTTAAGTCCCTCGCTAGGAATAAGAGCTTCACGTAGTCGGGCTGTGACATGAGGTGACCAAAGCTCGGTTTGAAAGGCGATTTGAACCAATTTTATCAATAGTCACATCATCATTTTAAATTTTTAAAAGATGTTGGTAATTGTCAGGAATTAATTCCCCCGCTAGTGATAAAATTACAAGCTCTTTACAAAAACAAATGTGCTTGCCTAAAATAGGTTGACATAAATTTCAACTTATTTATGAGCAAATCGAAATCAGATTCTAAAAAAAGTACAAGTTTAAAAATTCGTCAACGACGTATTTTTAGTGAATCAT
>NZ_JAYFUL010000069.1:0-23352 GCF_034928825.1 Arcicella aquatica
TTTGTTTCCCATAATGGGTATGACCATTCTTCTTCGTTGTTACACTACCACAATGACTACAGTTCATTTTACCTTTTTTATGACAAAGATAAATAAAGCATTACATTTTTAGGACTACCCTATTTTTTAATGTATCTTCCTTTTGATGATAACAGTATCAATGCGATGATTGAGCAACTGATTCTCGATAATGGCTTTGTGCCTTTGCGTGTGGGTGGTTTAGACCAGTCTATCCGAATAGAAGTTTTTGGTGATTTACCCGAATTTGGAGCATTGGGCAAAGTTGTTACTTTGGCTGAGGCTATCGAAAAATTATAGGGTTTTCAAAGACTTGAAAATTATCAATAAATAGCCAAACAAAATCAAAATAAAGTTATATTTGATTTCAAGAACGATGAGCTACCGATTTTTTTTTTCGTGTTATCTCATCGTTCTTTTTTCAAAACAGAATCTCAGCTAATGAAAACATTGCAATTTTTCTTAATTATCAGTATTTTTATTCTTCCACAAGGACTTTATGCACAAAAAGTTAAACTAACATCAAACAACCTTGTGGCCAATCAAGTATATATGTCTCTGGAAAAATTTCAGGGTAAAGATGTTGTCAAGGTTATCAAAGATTCCACCATCATGGCAGCTGATGAAGCCACTTTTGTCCGAATCAAAGATGTTGATTTTAAAGATGGCATCATTGAAGTAAAGGTATTGAGTCGCTTAGAAAAGAAAGCCACTCCTACGGCTCGTGGATTCATCGGCGTAGCATTCAGAGCCAATGAAGACAACTCAAAATTTGAATGTATCTATATACGTCCTACCAATGGTAGAACCGACGACCAAGTACGTCGTAATCATTCCATCCAATACTTTTCCTTTCCCGACTTCAAGTTTTCACGACTCAGAAAAGAGAGTCCCGAAATGTATGAATCCTATGCAGATATGGGCTTGAATGAATGGATAACGCTCAAGATGATAGTGAAAGGCAAGCAAGCAAAACTCTTTTTAAACGAAAACAAACAACCCTCATTGATAGTAAACGACTTAAAACTTGGCGAAAATATCAGTGGTGCCTTAGGACTATTTGTAGATGTTGGCACTGAAGGATATTTCACTGATTTGAAGGTTATTAAACAGTAATTATCAAAGATTTTACTTTTCGAGATGTTCAAAAGGACAAAAATATAACCTCAATGAAACCCAAGATTCTATACTCATTCCTTATCATATCCATTCTTTCTGCATGCAGACCTGATTCGGTCATAACAGAGGAAATACCTGTTTCGATTATCACAGAAGAAATATCTTTACCCGTCAAAGACGACATTGAACTACCTCCTGTAGCTTTCGCACCTGATATCGAACTGCTCCGACAGCAGGATGATACCTCAGCAATTAGAATGGTGGCACTTGGTGGCTCGTTTCCGTCTGGTAGCCGAAATGGAGGATTGTACAGGGAAGGGCAAATTACATCTATCCCTGAGCTAATCGCCCATCAGATGCAGCTTCAGGCATTTATCTCTCCCTTATTTGAAAAAGAACAAGGAAATGGAAGCGGTTATCTAATCTATGACCGAAAAGCTAGTCTGCCATCTTGGAAAAAAGTAACCAACCAAACCGCCATTGTTTCTCAGATGCCACTCAGATTAACGCCCTTCAAGGGAACCTATGTAGATAATATATCTTGGCCAGAAGGTCCTGGAACCAATTCGAATCCATCAAACAGCTATTTTTATTATCCTAAAGGCAAAGAACCGTATTTCAGTTATCTATTTCGGTTTTATTCTGATAAAGGAACAAACGAAACTCCATTCCACTATTTCGCCTACACAATCCCCCAAAAAACACACCTTTTACTTCACTTTGAAGACCTAGATTCATGGATAGGTTGGGCATGTTATACTCAAAATTTTAACATTCAGAATAGGTTACATGAAGGATACTTTTACCCCAAAAGCCAATTTATTCGAGACTACAAAAAAGTTGGGCTAAAAATGGTGTTATACAATATGCCTGATTTTCTTGATTTCCCATACTTTCATTTATATCAGGCAAGTCAATTAATGCCAAAAAACAATACAACTGGGCAAGCATTGAGCGACAGTACGTTATTAATTCCTACCGATGGCATAAAAAAGGCATTTGTAAGTAATAAAAAAAGCATTTTATTGGATGAAGATGTAATTTCTGCCGATGAAGCCAAGCAATTCCGTATCATCATCAAAGATGTATTAAACACCAATACAACCGAATATTTCGCCAAACTGTATAACCTACCCATGGTGGATATGTACAGTCTTTATAAAACGATTTTAGCAGGCAAATACTATACTGAGGACGGTTTGTTTATTGACCCCTCATTTCCCAATGGCAATTTTTTTTCGGAAGATGGAATACACCCCTCCGCCATTGGTAGTGCTGTAATCGCCAACGAAACGATTAAAAAAATCAATGAGAGATATCATACTAAAATACCACTTATTAACGTATCTCAACTGGCTAAACGGCTATGATTTCATCACTATTTCAGGTAGGGACGAATTGCATTCGTCCACAGCGTCCGAAAGCATAATTATATCAATTTCATCCAAACGATATACCTTCCTCCTCTCTAAATCTCCCTATTCCTTCCCCAATTCTGGTAAAATGCCCAAACTATTGTACTTTTACAATGTATTCAGGTATTTTGAATGCTTCACACATTTTTAAACAATTTTGTTATGTGGATAGAAGAAGATAATAAATTGAAAAGAAGCTTTCTTTTCGATGACTTTTCAGCAGCTTTTGCCTTTATGACTAGGGTGGCGTTATTGGCTGAAAAACAAAATCATCACCCTTTTTGGACGAATGTTTATAATAAAGTAAGTATTGAATTGAATACGCACGATAAAGGAGATGTCGTGACTGAAAAAGACCATAAATTAGCGAAGGCGATTGACTCACTGGTCTGAAATAAAAGTCAAGGACTAATCTTTTCTATTAGCAGGTGACTTAAGTCACCTGCTAATAGAAAAGATTTTTTTCACCGGTGGTCTGTAGCACCCAAAAACGGATGTGAATGGTTAACAAAATAAGAAATAAATAACACTTCCATCACTAGCGAGGGACTTAAGTCCCTCGCTAGTGATGGAAGTGTTAAAGACTGATTGAATTAAAAATAACATTATGAAATTGTACCTTGTTCCAACGCCCATTGGCAATCTGGATGATATTACATACAGAGCAGTAAAAGTTTTACAATCTGTTGATGCTATATTGGCTGAGGACACCCGAAATTCTGGCATATTGCTAAAGCATTTGAATATCTCAAAGCCACTGTATGCACACCATGCCCATAATGAGCATCATGGCACCAATGGCATTATCAAACTATTAAAGGAAGGCAAAGTACTAGCCTTGATATCAGATGCGGGAACGCCTGCTATCTCTGACCCTGGCTTTTTGTTGGTCAGAGAATGTCTAAAACAAGGCATCGAAGTTGAATGTTTACCGGGAGCTACGGCTTTTGTACCTGCTTTGGTAAATTCGGGCTTACCTGCCGACCGTTTTACGTTTGAAGGGTTTCTGCCCCATAAAAAAGGAAGACAAACCAGACTTAAAAATTTAGCAGAAGAAGAACGAACAATCATCTTTTATGAGTCGCCCCATCGTTTGTTAAAAACCCTTGAACAATTAGCCGAATACCTCACTCCTGAGCGTCAGGCTTGTGTTTCGCGTGAGTTGACAAAGGTGTTTGAGGAAAACATCAGGGGAACTTTGGCTGAAATTTTATTGCATTATCAAACCAACCCAAATACTATTAAAGGTGAAATTGTGATTGTAGTTGCTGGTAAAGCATAAAAAAATTACTATTTTAGGGGGAAAATTCATCCCAAATCCAAACTAATCAATGAAATACCTCTCTTATTTTAAACATTTAATACTTGTTTTTGCCATGCTCATTTCTGCAAATGTGTTGGTAAAAGCTCAAACATTATCTGAAAACAGTAAAGTAAGTTTGATTACCGTAGAGCCCGGAAATGAGCTAAATGATGCTTTTGGGCATACGCTTTTGTGGATTTACGACCCCGTTAATCAAATAGATAAGGCTTATAATTTTGGCATCTATGATTTTGAAACGGAGAACTTCTACTGGAAATTTGTAAAAGGACAGCTCCCTTACAAGATGTCGTATGCACCAATGCCTGCCTACCAACAGTATTATCTGGAACAGCACCGTAATATGACGGAACAGGTACTGGATTTGTCGCTTGCACAAAAGCAAATTGTGTACAATAATCTCGAAGAAACCTATAATAACCCTACTACGAGGGTATATATGTACAAATTCTTTTATGATAACTGTGCAACCCGTGTCCGCGATGCCATGATGGTGGCTTGTACTGATAGTGTGCATTTGCAAAATATCCCCGAAATGAACGACAGTACCTATCGCCAATGGATGAACAAATGTTTAATCAGAAAGCATCATTACTGGTCTGCCTTAGGGATGAACATTGCATTGGGGGCTCCTGCCGACGAAAGAATATTACAGTTTAAGTCTTGTTACTTACCTGAAAACTTGCAAAAAAGTATGCGTGCTGCCAAAAGAATGACACACCACGTTTTGCGTTTTTTGGTTCGTTCCGAGAACCCCATGTATAGTACTACGCCCATCAACGAAGAGCCACTTTTCATCCTAACGCCTCGATTCTGGCTATTGTTGGTATTGATATTTACTGGCTATAAAACGTATCAGCATTGGAAACGCCGACAAAAAGGTTATAATTTCGATAAAGTGCTTTTTTCGATAGCAGGGCTCATTGGTTGGTTATTACTTTTCTTGTGGTTTGGTACCGACCACGGCGTAACTAATTATAACAAAAACCTTTTGTGGGCTTTTCCATTCCATATTCCTATTATTTTGATGACTAACGAGCGTAACGGTAGCTACTGGTATGGATATTATTACATGTTTATTGGCTTGCTATTAGCGATGGGCTTATTTTTTGCCGTACAATATTCGTGGGATATTACATTACTGGTACTAATCCTTATCATAAGAGCATTCTATCATGCTGGCTTTGAAAGAGAACATAGAATGACCCAAACTAAATTCCGTAAAATCATTAAAGGACGCCGTTTGGAAGTGATTCATAAAGAGCATACTTTGGAGTAAATTCTTGCTTCTGCATCCTCAAAACCCATTCTATTAGCGTGTACCTTACATCACACGTTAATAGAATGGGTTAGTATTTAATGACATTTTGGTCATAAGTTATCTTTTCTCTAAAGTAAAGCTGTTAAATTCAATTCTTTATTCCTAGCGAGGGACTTAAGTCCCTCGCTAGGAATATTCTACTATAGACTCACTTTCACCCAACATTGGTATGCAACATTTATTCTTTGATTATATTTATCTTATCTTGATAATTTTAGCATTGGTGATGGTTGCGAACAAACTTCGTTTGGCCTATCCCATCGTGCTAGTATTGGGTGGACTGGTACTTAGTTTTATTCCTAAATTTTCTAATGTAACGATTGAGCCCGACCTCGTCTTTTTTATCTTCTTGCCTCCCTTACTCTATGATGCTGCTTGGCAAATATCATGGAAAGAGTTTTGGAAATGGAGACGCGTCATCACAAGTTTTGCTTTTCCGATAGTCATCATTACCTCTTGTATCATTGCTGTTGTATCAAATGCCATCATTCCTGAATTTAGCTTAGCCTTTGGTTTCTTACTAGGGGGAATTATTTCTCCGCCAGATGCTATTTCTGCCTCAACGATTCTAAGGCAAGTAAAAGCTCCCAAAATGCTCATAAGCATTTGTGAAGGCGAAAGTTTGATGAATGATGCTTCCTCGTTGATTGTATTTCGTTTTGCTTTAGCCACTATTATCACAGGGCAATTTCACATTAAGGAGGCTACCCAAAGCTTTTTTATGGTAGTGGTAATGGGTTTGTTAATTGGCGTGTTGATAGGGCTTATCTTTTATGGTATCTATAAATGGTTACCCACTACCTCCAATATCGAAATAGTAATGACTTTCGTTACACCCTATTGTATGTATTACTTTGCCGAAAGTTTCCATTATTCAGGGGTGCTTGCTGTGGTAAGCGGTGGACTTTTTTTATCAAGCAAACGCCAAAAAACGCTTACTTACATGAGTAGGATTCAGGGCGAGAACGTATGGACAAACTTGGTATTTGTACTAAATGGTTTTGTTTTTTTATTGATTGGTCTTCAGTTACCTACCGTAGTTAACCAACTTGGCGAAGTAGGTTTAGAAAAAGCCATTGGTTATGGTCTTATTATTTCAGTGGTGATAATTATTACTCGAATAATATGTACAATGGGGGCTTCACTTACTACTCGTTTTATGAGTAGGTTTATTACCGTAGCAGACTCGAATCCGGGGTGGAGAATACCTTTTATTTTTGGTTGGGCTGGCATGCGAGGCGTAGTATCTTTGGCTTCTGCCCTTTCGATACCTTTGCTTATTAACGAAGAGCAACCTTTTCCGCACCGTAACTTAATTCTATTCATCACCTTTATTGTTATTTTAGTAACCTTGGTGTTTCAAGGACTTACGCTCCCGTGGATAATAAAAAAAGTATATATCAGCGATCACAACATCAATGAAGATGATCAAGAAGTAATTATTCAAAAGAAAATTGCTAAAAACTCTCTATTATTTTTAGAAGAAAAGTACGGTGAGGGCTGTTTACAAAACGTGCATTTGAATAATTTGTATGAAAAATTTAAGATTGAACTAAGCTTTTTGACCCAAAGAATAGAACATAGTGAAAGTGATGAAGTTTTTGCAGGAACAAATAGTCAGACGATTTACCTTGAGATGCTCGAAGACCAACGTACACTACTAAATACCTTAAACCTAAAAGATGAATTTGATGAAGAATTAATCCGAAAGTACCAGTCTTTGATTGATATTGAGGAGTTTAAGGTTAGGGCAAAAATGGTGTAGTAGAGAGGGATTTTAGTACGCCTAGTCGAAGAGCAAAAATCATAAAACTAAAAGACTTTCATATAAACAATGATTACAGTTCTAAAAGGAGATATTACTCAAATAGAAGTTGATGCAATTGTAAATGCTGCAAATACATCATTGCTTGGAGGTAGTGGTGTTGATGGTGCAATACATAAGGCAGGAGGCAAAGCTATACTTGAAGATTGTCAGAAAATCAGAAATAAACAAGGAGGTTGCAAAGTCGGAGAAGCTGTCATAACAACTGCTGGAAAACTGCCTGCTAAATTTGTTATTCATGCTGTCGGACCTGTTTGGAATAACGGTAAGAGTAATGAAGAGGAATTATTGTCATCTGCATATTCTAATAGTCTTAAACTTGCATTAGACAATGGAGTAAGCTCCATTTCATTTCCCAATATCAGCACTGGTATTTATAAATTCCCCAAAGAAAAAGCTGCTCAAATAGCAATTCAAGCTGTTACTGATTTTTTGACTACAACAAACAAAATAGAGAAAATTGTGTTCGTTTGTTTTGATGAAGAAAACTATAAAATCTATTCTGAATTCTTAATGTAATAAAACCACAATTTGAGAGCTTAAAAATAATTTTGCTTCTGGATTTTGTCCTTTGAAGCATCTCGGGATGTCTAGTCGGAGAGCAGAGTAAAGTTTATTTCTAACGATGGACTTAAGTCCTTTACTGGTCTTAGGTTCTCCTAAGACCCAAAACACGGAAGAGCGTCTCGCTCGAAATTGTTTAAGGTGATTTTTAGGTATTCGAGCGTGACGCTCTTTTATCTTTGAGGTCGTAGGAGAGCCTACGACCAGAATGAGGGTTTCAAAAGAGCTTCAAGGTTGTTAAGTTCTAGGTTCTTATCCCTAGTCATAAGGAGTGACCATTTATTTATAGGTATTCGAGCGTGACGCTCTTTTATCTTTAGGGTCGTAGGAGAGCCTACGACCAGATGTGGGGCAACGTATTTTAGGCAATGACAATTTTTAACTCAAAACTCATCACTCACAACTCTCAACTCAAAAACCTTCTACTTCACCGCCAAAACCCCTGTCTTATAAATCTTCTCCAAGATACCATCTCTAAAACTTCTACCTACTGGTAGGCTTTTGCCACAAACGATTAAATCGCCTGCTTCGATGGATGTCACCTTTGAAATAGACACAATAAATGATTTATGGATGCGGGCAAATTGCTCGACAGGTAAAATATCCCCTATCCCATTCATCGTTTGATAGGTTACAAATGTTCCTGCCAGCGTATGAATCCTGATATAATCTTTCAGCGACTCTATGAATAGAATATCGGCAAAATTAATCTTTACAATGCGTTTGTCAACCTTAATAAACATTGCCTCGGGGCGTTCGCTGACACTAGTCTGAATATTACCCGTCGTGACTGGCTGACTACCTTCGTTTTCCTGAGGAACTACTTTGTTGACAGCCTTTACAAAGCGCTGAAAAGGAATAGGTTTCAGTAAATAATCAACCACGCTAAGCTCAAAACTTTCAACGGCATAGTCACGATAGGCCGTAGTGATAATTACTTTAGGGGGATTTTGAAGGCTTTTTAATAGCTCCATTCCATCTAAAGTAGGCATTTCAATATCCAGAAAAAGTAAATCTATATCACCTTTTTTGAGGTAATTGAAAGCCTGAATACCGTTTTCACAACGCCCCACTAATTCAAGGCTATCGATGCGTTCGATAAATGTTTCTAAGACATCCAAAGCCAGTGGCTCGTCATCTACTATTAGCGTTTTTAGTTTCATGTTTTGTAAAGCTAAGTGGTCATCTCAAATAAAAATATCCTCAAATATTATTCTGCAAAAACCTCTTATGCAATGTGCTAAACTTCTTTTGATAATATAATCCTAAAAATCATTTTCTATTAGCGGGTGACTTAAGTCACCCGCTAATAGAAAGGAGTTGAATGCTGGTTGTGTTCTGTGTGCCACAGCCCACGGTTTTAATATTTTAATAAAAGAAGAATGGAACTGAGCTATACCGATACGTTTTATTTCAAAGGAATGAACAAAGAAATAACATATTGATTTTCAGTAGGCTGTATATTCAGTTCATAATTATTCCCATAAAGCAGGGCCAATCGTCGCTGAACATTCTTAAGTCCTAATCCTTTGTGTTTTTTTCGATTAGTGTTATTATCAAATCGCGGATTGACTACTACAAAAAGCAATTTCCCCTTGATGATTTTTAGCGTTATTTTTAAATCTAAAATCCCTGTTTCGTGTGACGTACCGTGTTTAAAGGCGTTCTCGATAAACGGTAACAACAACAATGGTGGCAGTTTTCGCTGTTCGGTACTCCCTTCTATTTCAAAATCAAGGTTCAGGCGTTTACCGAAGCGTAGACTTTCTAAATCCAGATAATTCTGGATATGCTCTATCTCTTTTTTTAGCGTTGTTTCATGGCTGTCAGACTCATACAACATATAGCTCATCAATCCAGACAATTTTACTACTACCTCAGGGGCTAAATCAGATTTCTTGATAGTTAACGAATACAAATTGTTTAAGGTATTAAAAAAGAAATGCGGTTGTATCTGCGACTTTAAAAACTCTAATTCATTCTTGACACTTTGCCCTTCCAACTCCTTTATTTTTTCCTGATTGTCAATCCAGTCTTTGGTCAGTTTAATACCACTCGTAACCCCCAGTACCGAAAAAGTATCAAACATTCTTTTGGCAGTAGGCTTAGGGTCGAATAAAGCCTTGGGGCGATAGCCCACTGGACAGTAATTAATCAGTATCAAATGATTGATGAGCGTCTGGATAATAGCCACCGAAACGAGGGTTGCTAGCACCAAAAACACAAAATATTGGATATATTTACCTGTTAATAAAAATCGGGGAATCAGGTAATAGATATTACCATAGACCAAGATAAAATAAAACGGAAATTTCATGGAATACTCAAAAATAGCCTGAGTATAGTTGTTTAATAAAAACCCAAAATACAAAATGTTGTACATGCTAAGCACAATCCAAAACAGAGAGTGATAGACCCAACGATGGCTAAGGACTCCTCCTGCCGGAAGATCCGTAAAAAAGGCGGTTCTATGGGGTAATGAAGCTGTTGTCTGCACGGTTTTTAGATATTGATTGAGAAGATAGTTTATCAAATTTATACAAAAAATTAGTAAAAAGATATTATTTTCGATAAACTGTATCACAATATTGCTATACTGAATCTTATCTTTTTCACGTTATTGGTCGAATATTTAGCGTTTTTTGGCGAATTTATCTAAATTTATACCGTATTTTCAACTTAATTGCAGGATGTAATTTTTGAATTACAATTCATCAACCCATTATAAATAGTAAAAAAGTTTCAAAAACTCCGTATAGAAACACTATAAAAACGTTTTTCTTGCGGAGTTTTATTGCAATATTCTTCTCAAAAAGATATTTTTTATAAGTAAGATAATAATTAATTTGGTTAAGGGGTATAGGGACGTGGCTTTGCTGTGTCCCTAATTTTTGTGTACCTTACACCTTTACTAGAAAATTACAAACCTCTTTATTTTCAACCATATTTATGCGCTATTTTTACGCTTTGTTACTATTTTTGGGTGGTTGTTGCTTCATCCAAGCCCAAGAGATTTTCCTACCTGATTCTATCAAAAAACAAACTCAGGCCACCTTTATCAATTACCCTATCAAAGTTGATGGTAAACTAGACGAATCTGTCTGGAAAAATGCTCAATCTATCACAGACTTTGTTCAGGTAGAACCTTTTCAGAAACAACCAGCTTCGCAAAAGTCTGTTTTCAAGCTTGTGTATAATGCCGATTATTTATATGTCGCAGCTATCATGCACGAACCTCTGGGCAAACAGGCATTACGTGTGACCAACCTTCAGCGTGACTTTACTTTTGGTCGAAGTGACCAAGTCGGTATTTCTATAGATGGGTTTAATGACGAACGCAATGCGATGATTTTTATGACCAATCCGTATGGGTCGCAAAAAGACTTGCTGGCATTCGACGACCAAGTGTTTGATGACGATTGGGACGGGCTTTGGCGTGTGCGTACTTCCAGAAACGACACAGCATGGATTGCTGAGTTTGCAATACCTTGGCAAACCCTACGCTATCAGCGCACTACCGAGACAAATACATGGGGCGTTAACTTTTTCAGAATGCGACGCATGAGCAACGAGCAAACCATTTGGTCGGCTCTGCCACGCGCTTTTACGCCTGCTAGGATGCAGTATGCTGGAAAACTATCGGGCATATTACCTCCGCCCCCCAAACCTAACATCAGGTTTCAGCCCTATTTATTGATTTCGGAAGATAGATACAACGGCTCGGAGTTTTATGACCAAAGTAATGGTTCTAAAGTAAAATTGGGTGGTGAAATAAAGTGGGCGATTACACCCAACACCGTACTGGATTTGACCTATAATACGGATTTTGCCCAAGCCGATGCCGACCGACAGGTAAATAATTTATCGAGGCTTTCAGTTTTCTTTCCAGAACGCCGACAGTTTTTCTTAGAAAATGCCTCTCTTTTTGCTGCGGGACTTAGCCCTATTGAAGAGTTTTATGGCGGTCAGCAACGAATCCAGCCATTTTTCAGTAGAAGAATAGGCTTGGATAATGATGGAAATCCTGTGCCGATTGAGGTCGGTGCTAGGCTGGTAAACCGTTCTACCAAAAGCAATACGGGTTTTATGTATGTTCGCCAGAAGGGGAATGATGTATATTCTGCTACGGATTTTGTCGTAGGGAGATACTCACAAAATATAGGCAAGCAAAATAGAATTGGCGGTATTGCTACCTTAAAAAACGATAGCGACCATGCCAATATAACGGCTTCGGCAGATGGCTTCTTCCGTATCAACGAAAGTACCAACGTAAATACGATGGCGATGTTATCGAAGTCGAGTAACGAAAATCAAACGGGTTTGGCAGGGCATTATCAATTGGTACACAAGGGAATATCGTGGATATATTGGCTTACACAAAATATCAACAACAAGGCTTTTAACCCTGAGATGGGTTTTGTGGCTCGTCCTGATGTGGTTGAAAATTCGGCAGGTTTTTACTGGCTGAATCGGGGGAAATGGTTACCTAGTTTTATCAGGGCATTTGAACCAGGCGGATATTACCTGAACTATTATTCTGCCACGACGGGCAAGCTTGTTGAAGAGCAATGGAGTACGAATCCTGTGTGGTTTACCTTCCAAAACGGCGGAGGGCTTGGTCTTTTCACGAACCACTTTTATCAGTTGATTGACTATAGCGACGGGAGCGACACGCTGTCGTTTTTTAAAGTAGCTATCCCAAGCGGGAAATTCAAGTACAATCGCTACATGATATTTGGAGAAACGGATGGGTCTAAAAAAGTATCAATCTCGGGAAATGTAGAAATTGGTAAATATTACGATGGCTCATTAACTACTTTTTCCTCAACATTTAGATTTGCCCCGATTCCGCATATTTCCATGGAAGCACGCTTTACTAACAATAGTTATAGTAATTTGGGGACAGAAAAGGCTTCAGGCAATACTCAATTATATACCCTTTCGGGACGATTTGCATTGAACCCGAGGGTACAATTAATTGGGTTTTATCAGCATAATTCTACCAACGATTTTGATGTATGGAATATCCGTTTTTCATGGGAATACCAACCGTTGTCGTTCCTATACTTGGTACTCAATCAGCGTGGTTTCAACGACTACCGCACCCAATTATCAAACGATGGACTAACAAGAATCACGACAAACGAACTGGCACGTCAGCATGAGCTGCATTTGATAGCGAAGCTTTCTTATTTGAAGCAGTTTTGAGGGTAAGTAGTTTTTATATTGTTAATCGTTTTGTCATCAATAATGTTACTATGCGAGCGTGATGCTCTTTTTCTCTTTAGGGGTCGTAGGAGAACCTACGACAAGTATTAGCTCTTGCACCAGTTGGGTAGATAAATATTACCAATATATTTCTCCTTTTTGGCGTTTCTTTTCTGCACAAGCAGAAAAAAGATATCCTAATTTAAAAATATCAGATATATTATATTTTGTGACTTTAATTGTAACAATTACTACTTCATCGTAATCAAATTCTAAAACTGTAAAATCAGTTTTATGTATATTATTATACTCAAAAATAGCTTCAAGTATAACTTCATCATCTCCACTTATCACATCAAAAATCAATTCATTATTTTGTTCCATTGACTAATATTAATTTTATGTTTGAAAATAATTGATTAAACTGTTGAATTCTACTCATACAAGAATCACAATATTTATTCTCTAAAATTATTTTTATTTCTACTCTAACAGCAGGATAAATATTGCCTTTTATTCTTCAAACTGATTATAGAATCTGCTACGACCAGATAGATAAAGGAACTATAATATAAGTAAGCACATATACTTAAATGAATGACAGTAAGTCTTACCCACTTCCAAGTGGGTAATCTGGATAATATAGAACAAACAATATTAACTATAGAAACATTTTCTACCAATTTATCTCTCCTTTTTGTCGTTTCTTTTCTATTCTTGCAGAAAAACAATATCCCAAATGAAAAATATTTAATATTTCATATTTTGTAACTTTAATTTTAGCCATTACTACTTCATCGTAATTAAATTCTAAAACTGTGAAATCAGTTTTATATATATCATTATATTTAGAAATAACGTCAAGTATAACTTCATCATCTCCACTTATCACATCAAAAATCAATTCATTATTTTGTTCCATCGACTAATATTAATTTTATGTTTGAAAACATTTGATTAAACTGTTAAATTATTTCCCTCGCTTGGCGTAGTGTTTTTTACTGCGTCAGAGCGTACTGCAATGTTACATTGCAAAAATGCAACTAATTTTATAACTTACAAGTTGACTACTCAGTCACTAGCCGTTGCAGACTAAGCGTAGCCTTCTAAGAAGGCCTAACACACTGACGTAGTGAAAAACACTACGCCAAGCGAGGGTTAAAACTTAATTTCACCTTAATCTTAAAACGCATCTAATATATATTTTAGGAGCGTGTTATTATTATATTTAATCTAAAAGGTGTAACTTTCTCTGCTTAATTTTTAAAACCTTTATTACCTATGAAATATGCTTTATTATTGTTACTCAACGTTATCACGTTAAGTGCTTATACCCAAATAAGCCACATCACCTTGAATCCTTCAAAGCCTGAATCAGGTCAAAAAATTACAATCACTTACACGGGGAAGTTAGCAAAAGCAGGTACAAAAATGTATCATATTTTTTGTTTTGATGATGATTATAGAATACCTCAGAAAGGAATCAAAACTCAATTAATTAATAATGAATTAACCGGTACTTTTATCCTTCCAGATTCGGTCTCTTTTTTTACTATTAAAATTGTAAACAAAAAAGAAATAGATAATAATGGAGGAAAGGGTTATGGTTTCAATGTTTATGAAGGAGATAAACCTAAAAAAGGAACCTTTTTCGAACAAGGTTATACAAACTCTTGGAATGAATTTATTTTTAGAGGTGATGTTGAGCGTGAAAAAGCGTTAGAACTAATAGAAAAAGAATACACATTACATCCTGATATGAGGGAATCAACGCTGCCTTATTATATTGAACATCTATCGAGAATACCAATTCGTAAAACGGAAGCAATGGGTTTGGCAAAAGAAAACTTTAAAGAAATATTGAAAACAGGGGGTAATGAAATTTTTTCCAGTCGCTATGCAAATATTATTGCAAATGGAAATTATAAAGTCGCCGACTCATTAAAAAAATTAGTCGTTCAGAAATATCCAAATGGATTTACTGCACTTAATAAGAATTTTGAAATATTAAGTTATTATTCACAAGTAAAGCCTGATACAGCCATTACTCTATATGAGAATATCGTGAAGAGTTTTCCACACCTAAGCAAGAGACAGTATAGAGCTTTAACAGTTGAGTTACTTGTAGCTTATGCCAAAAAATATGATTTTGAAAACCTTGATTTAGTATTTAATTCATTGGTAGAAAAAGATAAATCTGAACAGGTTTTCATTATGGTTGGAGGTAAATTGAATGAAGTAGCTTCTGGAATTTCAGAAGAGAACAAAGACCTCAGACAAGCAAAAATAATAATTGAGAAATCAATTTTATCACATCAAAGTTATGATACATTATCCACTTTTTATGGAGATGCACTTAATACGTATGCTGAAATTCTTTTTAAATTAGGGGATAAGAAAAGTGCTATTATAAATCAAAAAAAAGCCATATATCTCAAAAATTATATTTTCACAGACCTAAATAAACGCCTAATTCAATATTTGATAGCAGATGGTCAATTTCAAGAAGCAAGAACCCTTTCAGAAGAATATATTAAAGATAATGTTTCAAACCCTATTATTGATTCTCTTTACAAAGTAGCATACGTAGCTTCAACTGGTAGTGAAATTGGATTTGAAAAGGCAAATATTAGTGTAAAAGAAAAGTCTGAGAATGCAAATATGCTGGTTTTAAAACAAAAAATGATAAATATTGACGCACCAGATTTTAAACTTAGAGATTTGAATGGAAACTTAGTAAGGTTATCTGATTTCAAAGGAAGTATTCTAGTATTGGATTTTTGGGCTACATGGTGTGCACCTTGCATAGCGTCATTCCCTGCTATGAAAAAAGCAATGATTGAACTCAAAGACAAGCCTGTGAAGTTTCTTTTTATTGATACTATGGAGAACGAAGAAATAAAGAATAAGGATGAAAAAATAAATAGAATACTTAGTACAAAAAAAGTAGAGGATTTCCATGTACTGATAGACGAAATGAAGGATTTAAACTATAAAGTAACTACGGCTTATAATGTACAAGGTATTCCAGCGAAATTCGTAATTGATACTAACGGGAAAATTCGATATAAAAGTGAGGGGTTCGGTTCTGAGGAGAAATTAATTAAGGAATTAAAGTCTGTTGTTGAAATAATTAGTGAATAATCATTTCGTCATTTTCAAGTTTCCTATGTTATGTTACATGTAAGATAATCCAACCAACAACCCTCGCTTGGCGTAGTGTTTTTCACTACGTCAGAGAAAGCACATTGCCCCAAGCGAGAGAATAGTTTATCCCAAACACTATCAAATTTTTTCAATAAAAGATGAAATACCTTTTTCTTTCAAGTAGTTAAGCATTAAAGAGGTGAATTCCTCCTTTTGTTTTTTTGTAAGTTTGCCATATTCATTACTCTCACCGCCACCAGATAGAATTACTGCCAGATATTCAGATCCTTCGTGCATGATAATGTAAACATCATTATAGTCATCCAATGTGTTAAACCACGACGCCCAACGCTCGTAAACCTTAGTATCCACATCTTTTTTTAAAATATCTTTTACACATTTACATAAAAAGTCAAGATATAGTTGATGGTGGAAGACAGTCTTTACATTGAATTCATCTATATAATAAAATTCTTTTTCCATTTTAATTACCTTTTAAATTTATTTAGGTTTTATCCCTTTACTCAACCTAGCGATGCTATGCTTCGTAAATTTTGAAAAAATCAATTCAAAAATACAATACTTTCACCTCAGAAACGGAAAGTTTAGACAGCTTCTATTTCAAAGATTTGAAAATCACTGAGAAATCACTTGGAGTAGTACAATCCTTAGCGGAAACGAAAAAGGATGATATTTAACTGTTTATTTACTTAAATTTTTATTCGATATTTCCATACCTGATGAATGGACTTTGATTATTGAACCGTCTGGCTCGGTGATTTTCTTGACAAAAATGATATTATAAGAACGATAGGCTTGGGGTTTTACTAGTGATTTTTGTATTGATAAAGCTATCCTTCGGAATTGTTCGCCAACAGTATCTATATTACCCGTTGGTATTTTGTTACTATTTATTAAACTGACCGTCAAACAAGAGTCCTTAGCATCTTCTTCTGCCCAATTTTCATATTCTATCCCTTCACAACTATACGCTACATTCAAACTGTCTGAAGTTTTACTATTGTCTAAAAATTGAGGCGGTTTGTTCTTTGCCCATTCATTGCTTTTTGAAGTATGGTTACTGCAATTGTAAAAAAAAATAGATATTACTAAAAAGAAGTAACATCTAAAGCCGTGAAACAGCATGGGGAATAAACTAATTTTCTGAGTATATAAATGTTTTGTTTTCATGTTTGTTTTTGATTAGTATAAACCTATAATTTAACTTAGCTGTTCCACGTCTTTAGACATAGAACAACCTTATTACAACCTCCCCAGCCTCCTACTACCATGAGATAATAGACGCAAACAAAACTAGTGCTAGCCAATAAAGGGTGATTTTTTTTGATGCTACAGAGGGAATACATAAGCATACAAAAAGGATGATATCATTTACTGCCTTTTTAGATAAGGGCAGCAAAGCATATACGGAATCTTCATGAGCGGTGTACTGATAATATAAAAACCACGATAGAAACAGCAAGAGGGCGAATCTAATGATAAAACCTGTGTAGTGTGTTTGATTAAGAATTGCAAAAGAATCGTGACGGGTTTTTAAGTCTTTTTCCATAATAAGTTTTGAGAATTATTAAATGATTACACTGTGTGTTGAATTTGGTAAAAACACTACACCAAGCAAGGGTAAAAATACAATAGAGAAATGGATTATCCCACATTTATCTGGGCGGGGCTGTGTATTTAATATGGTGGTAGATTTTGCATAATTTTAGTCCTTAAAATACATAAACCCGATAAATAATTAAAGCGTAATACCGTATAATAAGTTTTCCATTTTTTTTATGACCATTTTATTGACTTTTTATCAGCGATTTGCTAGGTTTAATTAAACATTTAGGACAGCACATATCTTATTGACAATCTGACACTTGTATAACACATTAACTATTGAATATAAAAATTAAAACAAACCAAAAGAATATTGGCAGACAATAAACCTTGTCAAACCAAATCTTTTTATTGAAGCATCCAAGATTACAAAGACCTTAGACCAACTCATATTATGAGTTGAAGCAACGCATCCTGATTTTGCAATACGTATAAATGGATACGTTATGCTTGTATGCCTAATGAATTTGATGGTAAAGCCATTTAAAGTTGGAATTGTGCTCTTAAGTGGCTCAACATAAAAAATAATGATAAGGAATAAGTAAGACAACTAGACATAGCCACATCACCCAAGTAAGCATTGAAGTAATGGGGTTCGATGACTGTTTAGATATAGGGGTTTTGTAGATAGAGTAGTATTTAAGCAAGTTAAGATATATGAAATGTTAAATTATTTTAATAAACCCTATCAGTTAAAATTTAATGTACTGGCGTGTACATCTTGCGTGTGTTCATGATATACAAAAAATCAACTAATTCCATTTAATATCAAATAAATTATGAAAAGAATCTTAATGGTGTTAATTCTCACATTATTTTTAACACCAACAATAACTGCTAATATTGTTAAGGTTGAACAATATTTACAAAACAATACAAACGATAAAACGCTTAATAAATTCCCTTACAAACAATATGTAAAGAACTTTAATTTTAAGATGTTTAAAGATGATTTAATGCTCTTAAAAACAAAGAACATTACTGATTTCATTTTTATTGAAAATACGCTAACTCTATATTTTAAAAGTGTAGAAAAAAAGAGTTCAATAGATTTTTTGACTGAAAATTATAAAATAAGTGAGGCTTTTTATAACATATATAAATCTGATTCAATTAGATATTTTTCTTTTGGTATAGTACAAAATGTAATTCTTAGTGATATTTCTTCTAAGTTACAAAATGAAATAAATAAAAAAACTATTAATCCTAATAACGAGGATGTCGACAAATTGATAAACAATTTAAGTATTCAACATTATTCAATTCATGTCAAAAAAAATATTTTTGAAAAAACTTGGTATCATTTTAGACATGGAAACTTTAATTATATATTAAGAAAAGCTTTTTCCGCCTATCTTAAAGAAACTTTATTGATAATTCTTTTAGTTTTAATTTTAATTACTATTCTAAATTTTACTTTTTATTTTATAAAAAAAAGAATAAACATGAATGCCCTAAAAATATTTAAAAAGGTATTCGTTTTGGTCTTTATCTACTTTTTTCTAAGCAGTAACATTTCAATTGATAACACTTTCACTGATACATCAAATAATAAAGTTCTAAATATTTTAGATGAAACTTTTATTGATAGCTTTCATCACGGAGAAGTTAATATTTACAAGTTAAAACAAAACTATGAAGATTATGGTCAAGTTGTATGGTTGAATCGTTCACTAACGAAACGAATAAAAGTAAAATATTTTGCAAGTGGAGATGCCTATACAAAATATTTGGATTGGAAGAAATCAGCAACTACTAATAAAATAATTTTAGTTTGCAGTGGTGCATATTCTACAGCTTTCAAAAAAAGCGACAACTCTACCCCTGTGGGCTTAACTGTTGATAATGGCGTTATTGTAAATAGAAGTTTGCAGCTTCAAATGGATGGATTAGCGATTATATATGCAACTGGTGGAATCGCTGTCTCTAATATTGAAGAAAAAAATCTCAATGTAGGTTCACCGCTCAACAAAACAATTGATTTAAATAATATCTTTCATAGAATAGAATTTCTTGATTGGTGTGTAAATGAAGATGCAACTATTTTTCAAACCCATCTATTAGGCTGGAAAAATTATTTAAATTTCAATAAAACAGATGCCGATAAAGCAAATAATCGTATTGTTTCAAGAAGATTATTTGCTTTAGTAAAAGATAAAATATCTGGTAATGTACAATATGTTATTTTCAATATTACAAAAGATGTGAAACTGTGGGATGCTTCAAATGAAGCATTGAGTTATATAAAAAATCAGAGGAATATGGAAGTAATTGCTCTTTTAAACTTAGATACAGGTGCTTTAGATTGTTTATCTACATTTGATGAGAATGGATATGAATTAGGGTATATAAAAGGTAACGAAAATAAAAATTTTTCAGAGACTACAAACTTAATTGTTTTTTATCGTGAATAAAAATAACTCAAAGCTATGACTAAGATAATTTTCATTTGTATTCTGGGCTTTAGTATTTCGTTTTTTTCAAAAAAACAAAGCACTAACTTATTTTCTCTAAATCAAGATAAATCTATAGAATTTAAAAAAGATACTATTGGATACTATAGAAATCAATACAAATTATTTAGAAGTTCACAAAAAGATCTTCAAAGTAGTTTTTCATCATTAAAAAAAAACAAAAATATTGACACTGATGACTCAAAAATATTTTATGAGATACATAATCAACTAGAGGATTTTGATTCTGCTTTAAAAAAATTTGAAGATTCAATTAATCAGCTCGTTGAAAATTACAATATTAACGACCCATTGGAAGAAACAAAATCACATTTAAACTATATTAATAGTTTAAATAAAAAGATTGCAAATAACATCAACAGGCTTAATGAAAGTATATCCCAAAAACATCTTAATTCACAAACCGTTAATGAATCTACCCAAAATTCAAAAAATAAAATTAATGATTATAATAATGAAAACCCAGAAAAAAGAGTTAAAAATGGTTTTGGACAATCTACATACAATAAGGTTGATTATAACTTTTTTGTTGTAGATTTTGCTGAAAAGGAAAAAATACTTTCCTTTTTTTTAACCAATAAACAAGGGAACATTTATGGAAATATCAATAATTTGAAGAACGATTTAAAAAGAGAAGGAAAAAGGCTTCTATTTGCAACAAATGCAGGGATGTATATGCGAGATGGATATCCTCAAGGTCTCTTTGTAACAAATGGGAACGAAATAACAGAAGTAGATTTAAAACGGGAACTAAGAGGTGAATTTTTAAACTTTTATATTCAGCCAAATGGTATATTTTACATTAGTGACAAAAATTCACCTATTGTTTGTACTACGGATGAATATATTAAGTTAAAATGCAAGGTTAACTTTGCAACACAATCTGGACCTATGCTTATTTCTCATGGTGTGATTAATGAAAATTTTAACAAAGAATCAAGAAATGTTAATGTAAGAAATGGAGTTGGTTTATTAGAAGATGGGAGAATAATTTTTATAATATCTAATGAACCAATAACTTTTTATGATTTTTCGCTCATATTCAAAGAAAAATTCAAATGTAAGAATGCCTTATATTTAGATGGAGCGATTTCAAAAATGTATGTTCAAGACAAAACAAGTGATGATGAGCTTTACGGTAATTTAGGACCACTAATTGGATTAGTTATAAAAGAAAAAAAATGATATTAAAAACTATACAACTTTTATTTATTCTTTTGATTTTTGAGGTAAATTGTAAATCACAAAATTCAGTAAATGATTTATTAATATATAAAAAATCAAGTAATAAGACTGTTAAAGGCCTAAGTATTGAGATTAACCAAATAAAAATAAACAATACAGCTTCAACTTGGAATGGATTGCAATTTGTTTGGCTTAAGATACCAATTAATAATCTTTCTTTTACAATAGAAGATTTAGGAAAAAGTATCGAACCAAGAAATGAACTATCAAATTATGAACAATTAGATGATATTGTGATTACAAATGGCGGATTTTACGATGATAGTAAAAAATATGATGGTTTGGTAAAAATAAATAATGTAATAAGAAGTAATTTTAAAGATTGGGAACAGGGAGGCTTCTTATTACAGAGTAATAAAGAAATAATGATTTTACCCATTTCTTTTCATAATAATCTTAACTTATTTAGTTATAATTATATACTACAAAGTAAACCAATAGTAGTAGATAATGGTAAGAATGTTGTATTTAGTAATTCTTATTCTCGTTCAAATAGAATAGGAATTGGATTTGACAATTTTGGTAATTTATTGATAGTTATAGCATATAATGACGATGGATATGCTATGTCTTTATATGAATTAGGAGAATTGTTAAAAACAAAGGATATCAATACTGATACTTTTTTAGCTCTTGATGGTGGACCGAATGTAAGCTTATATATACCCAAATTGAATAATTTTTTTGTAGGAACAAGAAACAGAACTTACATAGCAAATATTTTACACATAAAGAAATAAATAACATGGCGAAAGTTTTTCAGAACTTTATAAAAACCATACCAACTCAGATTTGGGCGTTTTTAAGGAATGAATACAAAACATTTTTTGTCGGAATCTTAACAACCGTTACTTTTCTTTTGTCTCCAGTAAAACAAATATTGTTTCACTGGATTTGGAACGAAGAAGGGAGTGTTGAATTAATAGTTCCTGAAAGTAATATTCTTTACGGCAAACCATTTACAGTTGATGTTATTATTTTCCCAAAATCATCTCTTCCTGTTAGTCAAGGCGTTTTAACATTAATTTATAAACAATCAGCTTTTGATACTAAAGGAAATACTGTCTTCGATACACCTGAGATAGAACAAGTGATACATCCAGCTGATTTAAAAAATACTACATTTATACCTATTCGTTCTGGTTCTTATAAGTTAATTGCCCAGTTAAAAACAAAACATGGTGTCTATTCAGATACTGCAACACTAAATGTTGCTTATTCTTTAACCCAGCCAACCACTAAGAATTGGTCCGGAAAATGGGATTTAGTATTAGGTGATGCAATTGGTTCTATGAATTTAGTTGATATTAAAGAAGGGGGAGGGCAGGCTAATTTAGTTGGTACATTCATTGTTGGAAATGAGCATGGCGTTGTTTCTGGTTTTCATGATGGAACAATGTTTTTTGCTGATTTCATATCACAGAATCGCTTAAAAAAATGGCATTCAGAAACTCCACATCATAGTGATGGACATTCTATCAAAATAGATGGTAATGCTGTACTAAGTCGAACGGATAAAAACTCGTGGAAAGTTGTTTTAAGAGATAGATTCTTTGCTTATACTTCTTTAAATTAATATTTTTTCTTTTAGTTATCCCTGCTTGGCGTAGTGTTTTTCACTACGTCTGAGAAAACACATTGCCCCAAGCGAGAGAATAGTTTACACCAAACACTATCAAATTTTTTCAATAAAAAATGAAATACCTTTTTCTTTCAAGTAGTTACGCATTAAAGAGGTGAATTCCTCCTTTTGTTTTTTTGTAAGTTTACCATATTCACCACTCTCTCCACCACCAGATAGAATTACTGCCAGATATTCAGATCCTTCGTGCATTATGATGTAAACATCATCATAGTCTTTCAATGTGCTGAACCACAATGCAAAACGCTTGTAAACGGGTCAAGTCAAATAGTTGGGGGCATCGAATAATTTCTTTTCTTTGCATTCTCAACCAATACTAATTTCCCTTGAATCCATCCGAACAAAGTCTCATTAGTTTTTTCTTACCAGAAGGCATTCTGGAATATTTCGAATTGACCAAAGTTGAAAAGGAGCACAAAGAGCTTCA
>NZ_JAYFUL010000070.1:0-23330 GCF_034928825.1 Arcicella aquatica
GTGAACAGATATTTTTTTTCTATACCTAAAAACATTTCCATGCTACAAGTTCTTAATTTTTTTTATCTTATCTAAAAGATGTGGGTAATCAGTAGGACTTAAGTCCCTCGCTAGGGATAGTGACCAATCTATTAGGAACTTGTAAAATGCGTTGTATTTTTGCAATGTAACATTGTTATACGTTCTGGCGTAGTGAAAGACTACGCCAAAGGCGGGAAATCAAATAGATTGGATATATTTTATAATATTATTAAACAAGATTTTAAATCTAATTAGAATGAAGATATTATTAATGATTTTTTTAAGTATGGTTAGTATGACATCTTTTTCGCAAAAAAAAGAATTTGATGCTGCATGTAGAATTATTCAAAATTTACATTCTTTTCGTTTTACAGAAAAAAAATATAAAAAATACAATAAAATTATCATTGATAGCAATATTTCTGATGGAGATATAGATATTTTCTCATACCTAAGAGGTAAAATAGCATGTGATACTTTAAATGACATAATTGAAAATGAATCACGGTTAAAAAATTATTATGATAGACTAGTAAAACCATTAAAGGAATTCGACCCAAAAGAAAGTAAATATTTTTCATGGAGAAATCTAAAAAGACTTAAAGATGGGATTAAGATAAGTTTTGTAAAGTTTGATGGTAAATTCCTTAGATTAGATGCACTTATTGGACACAATATCTACTCTAATACAATAGAAAACACTTACATTGAGTATCAGTTTGTGTTTATTAATGGTGAAATAACTCAACTTGACTGGGTTGAGCGTAAACATTAGAGATTAAGATGGTTTCCAGCTCTATGGTGTAATAAAAAGCGGTCTGAGACTGCAAATTCACCTACTTGGTGTTGTATTTTTGCAATGTAACATTGTTGTACGTTCTGACGTATTGAAGCACTAGTACAAATGAGGAAAATTTGATTTGTGGTTTATAAAATCATTATTTTAAGATAAAACTAAACTTACATGGAAATAAAAGTACACTACCCAAATCGGCTATTTCTGTTAATAATTCTAGTGTTCTTAATCAATTCAACGGGTATCTCACAAGATACAATTGAACCGAGTTGGGAAATAAGTCCAGAAATGGGAGTAATAACTTCTTATTACGGAAGAACTAATAGATTATTTACGAATAAGACATTAATAAGACCAATTTTTGGAGTTGCTGTTGTCAAAAATGTTAATAAAAATTATAAAATTAAACTACAAACTGACTTTGTAACGATTGGTTATATAGATAAATATAATAATCCATTTGTAGCAAATATGCAATACCAAGATGATTTTATTCTCCCCTATATTCAGACCGATTTAACCATCAATTCAACACTCAATTTAAAAAAATTAAAATTTAGAAGTCTGTCTCTCGGAGCAGGTGTATTTTTAGGCAAGATACTTACACCCTATATAACAACGAAGAGTTTAGGAAATGATACTTGTACATGTAAAAATGGCACTATCATAAACTACAGTTCTTTTAATTGGGGATTTTTAGCGGCTGCAGATTTGAATTTACAGGCATACTTAAAATTGCCAATTTCTCTGAATGTGAAATACAACTTAGGTATTTCTGATATAAGAGATAGTAATATTTCCCCTATTACAGGTATAGCATATCCAACCATAGTAACTTCAAATTCATTATCTATTCAATTAAACTATTGGTTTACACTAAGCAAAAAGAAACATCTAAACAAGACATTTATTTATTCAGAAAATTAGTTTATTACTTTATTTAGCATTTTTCGTATCGTTTATTAGTTATGGGCAATGCCCTTGCTTAGCGTAGTGTTTTTCACTACGTCATGGTGTACTGCAAGGTTACATTGCAAAAAGTAAAACATTCTATAAGTTTATAACTCCAACAAAGGCGAAAAGTTTGTAACTGGTCAAAAACACTATGCCAAACGAGGGTTCAAAGTAGGTAAGTATAAAATTGTTGAAAGCATCTATACCTGTGAACTTTATGAATTAAAAACATCAATTATTAACAATAAATATAGAGCATCACTACATTATTGTGGTGATTTTTTTAGAATTACGGATTCATCTTTTAAGCCTGTAGATAAATTTGTTTTATTCGAAAATGAGAAAGTAATAGTATTTAAGACTAAAGATAATTATTTGAAAAACAACACCAATTTTATTCTAAAACAGAAGTTATAGACACTCACGCTTGGCGTAGACTAGGTCAGGCGTGGGACTATAGAAATATGCAGAGTCCGCAACTTGAAAACTTATAAAATGAGTCGCATTTTTGCAATGTAACATTGCTTGACACGCTGACATAGTGAAAAACACTACGCCAAGTGAAGGACTAAATTAGTAAGGACTAAAACGTTAGATGCAGACTTAAACAAAATTAAAGAATAAGACAATGAATATTGAACAATTTACCGTAGAATACGCCAAATATTTTTCTTCAAGTACTGAATTAAAAATTATTTTTCAAATGGGAGGTAAAAAAAAAGGGTTGAACAAGTAATTCAAAGATATAAAGACATAACCGAATTTTTGATGCATAATAAAGAATGTTGGCTTGTTCTTAAAATTTGGGATGTTCCTTTGGGTACTTTTACACAATTAGAAAACGCAGGGTTTGAAATAAATTTATCAGACTCAATATTTGAAGATAATTTTAATGATTCTATCATTAAAGAAAATTACACACAAAACGATAAAATACTCTTAATTAATTATAAAAAGTATGATTTTGAAAAAATTCGACCAGTAATACAATGTATAGCCGCTTATGAATTGGGTATTGAACCATCAGCCAATATTAATGCTTATTTAATAAGTTTCGATAATATTTACGTTTTAATTAATTTATATGATGATAGAGGCATGGAAGTATTAACACATGATTCAGTTTTGAATAAACTAATTTCTGATAAATTTAACTTATTCCTAAATAAATAATATTCCCAATATAGTCATAGTGTTCGATAGCACCGTTTCAAGTTTGCGACTTGGATAGTCTCAATCTGGTCTTAGGTTGTCCTAAGACCTAAAATTGAAAAGAGCTTTTCGCTTTTAGTTAATGTAGAGGACACCCTCCCTTGGCGTAATGTTTTTCACTACGTCAGTGTGTACTGCAATGTTACATTGCAAAAAGGAAAAATATATTACACCAAACGAAGGTTCATCAAAACTTTCCGCCCTTGTTGGAGTTATTTCCAACAAAGGCGAAAAAACCCTTATTAATTCAATAAACAAATGACTAAAATGAGAATTCTTTTTACGGGTGGTTCGGGAAAAGCAGGAAAGCATGTAATTGCGTATCTGCTCGAACAAGGACACAAGGTACTGAACGTGGATATAACACCTTTGAATCTTGCAGGGGTTGAAAACCTGATAGCTGACATTACGGATGCTGGACAAATGTTTAATGCCATGAGTTCTTACATAGGCTTAGGTGAATTGGAAGGTGGCAATGGCGTACCAAAATTTGATGCAGTAGTACATTTTGCCGCAGTTCCCAGAATTTTGATTAAACCAGATAATGAAACCTTTCGAGTGAACACAATAGGGACGTATAATGTGATAGAAGCAGCTGTTAAACTGGGTATTAAAAAGATTATTATTGCTTCTTCGGAAACCACTTATGGAATCTGTTTTTCAGATGGACAAACTGACCCGAAATCATTACCACTTGAAGAGGATTATGATGTGGACCCTATGGATAGTTACGGATTATCAAAGGTTGTGAATGAAAAAACGGCACAGAGTTTCCAGCGGCGTTCAGGCCTTGATATTTATGCACTCCGAATCGGAAATGTGATTGAACCTCATGAATACGCTGAACTATTCCCGCATTATTTTAAAAATCCTGAAGTTCGTCGCAGAAATGCTTTTTGTTATATAGACGCCCGTGACTTAGGACAAATTGTAAATTTATGTTTACAGAAAGAAGGGCTTGGGTTTCAGATTTTCAATGCTGGAAATGACCACAATGGTGCCATTATTCCAAGTAAAGAATTAGTCGAAAAGTTTTTCCCCAACGTACCAGTTACTCGTGAATTAGGCGAACACGAAGCCTTATTTTCTAATCGAAAAATCCGAGAAGTGCTTGGATTCAAAGAACAACATAATTGGAGGAAATACGTAAAGGGTGAGTGATTTATCGTTTGGTAAGCCTACTGAAAACTGTATATACAAAACAATCAAATTGATAACAAAAATTCATGAAATATCTTCAATTTAGTAATAATGACAGCATCCCAATGTTGGGTTTAGGCACTTGGAAATCAGCCAAAGGTGAGATTTATCAAACCGTTAGAAAAGCCATCGAAATTGGTTATCGCCATTTTGATTGTGCCTTAATCTATGGTAATGAACACGAAATAGGGCAGGCAATTTCAGATGCAATCAATAATAAAGAGGTAACCAGAAATGAGCTTTGGATTACCTCAAAACTATGGAATAATCGCCATAAAAAAGTTGATATTCAACCAACTATTGAAATAACATTGGACAGTCTGAAACTCGAATATTTAGATTTATACTTAATTCATTGGCCAGTAGCACTCTTAAACAACGTAAATTATCCAAAAGATGGAAGTGAAATGGTTGACTTGAAGCACATTCCTTTGGTGGAAACTTGGCAGGGGATGATTGCTTTAAAAGAAAATAATTTGACCAAGCATATCGGTGTTTCAAATTTTAGCATTAAAAAAATCAATGAATTAATCAATGAAACAGGCGTTTGTCCAGAAGCCCTACAATTAGAATTGCATCCATTTCTTCAACAAAATAAAATTGTAGATTTTGCCAATGCCAACAACATTATCCTCACTGGTTTTTGCCCTCTTGGTTCGTCAGATAGACCCATCAATAGGATTACAGCAGGTGAACCCAAGTTGTTTGAAAATAAAACAATTATAGATATTGCCCAAGAGAAAGGAAATACACCCGCACAAATTATGCTCGCTTGGGCAATCAATAGAGGCACATCGGTCATTCCAAAATCCGTAAATCCACAAAGGTTAAAAGAAAATATTGAAGCCGCTGATATTGAACTTACACCTTTAGAAATGGAGAAAATTAATAAATTAGATCAACATTATCGATATATAAAGGGTGATTTTTGGTGCTTAGAGGGCAGTGGCTACACCTTAGAAAACCTTTGGGATGAAGTTTGAAGTAGGGCTGAATGAATAAAAACCAATATGCCTGCGGGGGAGAATTCCGCCTTTGTTGGAATTATCTCCAACAAGGTGGGCGACAGCAACGCACCAGCTTAATAAGCTGATTTTTATCTTTGTCCTAGTGTTGCTGTCGCACTAGTTGTTATAACTCCAACAAAGGCGAAAAATGTTTAAAGGCAAAAGGAATATTTATCTCTGATACATTTTACGAGCGAGACGCTCTTTAACATTTTGAGTCGTAGGAAACAACCTACGACTAGTTTGAGATGAATGAGCAAGTAGTGGTGGCGTGATGAGTCTTCTTTCAATTCATACATAAGCAATCTGATAAATTTATTATCCATTAAAAGGGGAAAAATAACCATAGTAAATAAAAGAGCAGACAAAACCTGCTCTGGCAAATATCTTCAAGTCTTAGTTATTAGCAGTAGTTTTAATTTGTCTTAGAAAAATTCTGATTTAAATATGGGATTGGATTGAGATAAAACATTTTTTTCCAACCTTGATGCGTTCTGTCAAATCGCCACAAATAAGGTATTATTGTCCTTATAGTGTAATGAAGATGTGCTAATTTCCCAACTGCATTTCCTGTAGTACCAACTGTTCCAAGTTGAGAATTCATTGTGATGAAAGAAAATTGTTTCGTAGTAATTCTGTCAAGGTGTGCATAATAATGTAGACGCCACTTTGGTCCAAGAACTAAAACCACATTTCCTCCCATTTCAATCTGTCCCTTAAAAATAACGATACCATATGTTGAAGAATAAACAGGTGTCCCCTTTTTTGCAAAGATGTCAACTCCTTTGTGTGTCACTGATTTTCCCCATGGAAAAAACCAATATGAATCTTGGGAATAGCTTTTGATTGTCGCATCTTTAACTGGCATTTTTAGTGACTGGGGAATTAAAAATCCAAGTACCAAAATTGTCAAGATAACTAATAATAGCTTTTTAAATTTAATTTTCATTTAAGATTTGGAATCAAAAATTACCGCTAATGATGGTATTGATGAAAGTTTTTCTACACATTGAGTTCAACGGCAGTTTGTAAAAAAAATACCCATATAAATATATAGAATTCTCGTAGGAGAATAGCACTTCATCCATGTTTTTAAAGTAGGACAAACTTCCCTACAACGTGCCAATAGCCACTGTTTTCAATTTCCCCCCTTGTTGGAATTATCTCCAACAAGGGGGGCGACAGCAACGCACCAGCTTAATAATTTGTGTTTTATCTTTATTCTAGTGTTGCTGTCGCACTAGTTATTGGAGATAACTCCAACAAAGGCGAAAAGAATAGCCTCACGCCCGAAAGGGCTTATTGAATATATTAAAATGTTTCAAGGCAAAAGGAATATTTATCTCTGATACATTATACGAGCGTGACGCTCTTTTGTATTTGGAGTCGTAGGAAACAACCTACGACTAGTTTGAGGGAAAATAAAAAGGTTCTCAATTCCGCCTTCGTTGCAGTTATCTCCAACAAAGGCAAAAAAAACACCTCCCTCAACAAAAGAGTTTATTTTACTTGTTTTTCGACAACTTTAACTCCGTAGATGGAAGTAGAAAATTATTAAAACTCAACTTTAAAAACGAAGAAACAATTTATATTTTCACCATTTTTTTGGGCTGGAGTCCATTTATCATTTGTTGATAACATCAGAGCATCGCGTATTGCTAGAAAACATTTAGAATGAAAATCCTCAGTTTTTAAAGGTTCGACATGGTCTATCTTACCATTTTTTCTAATCGAAATACTTATAGTAGTATAGCTACCAGCGATGGGACAATCTTTAGCATCTGATTTTTTAAGGGCTTCACTAATAAAACTTCCCAAAGATTGTTTAGTTGTCTCAATGGTAGGGTCTAACCTTCCAAACTTATGCACTTCATTAAACATTACAGGACGATCGAGGTTACCAAATTCAGGTTCGAATTCATCTTCTGAAGAACTAAAAACCAACTCTTGGGGTTCATCCACATCAGGATTTATTGGTGCTGAAACCTCAACTTCTTCAACAATTTTTACTTTTTTTACGACTTTGGTTTTCTTAGCTACTTTCTTTACCGAAGATGTAGTTTTTTTTTGTGAATACACACTTAGTGTGGTAAGTAATAGTAGTACTATTATAGGATATTTCATTATGATAGGGGTTTATTTTAATTGATTTTCGAATAATTTATCTTCTTGATTGGTATAGCATCCAGTCAACATTATTTAGTTGGCTTTTGATATCGAAGTAACTATATAATTATTGATACTATGTTGCCAGAATATTAATTTTTACATTAAGGCGATTTTAACAAGACAATGTGGAATCGTTGAGAGACCAGCCCTTTATGGTTTAAAATATGGCTAGAGTCTGGGATTCTTAGTCCACAAGGTTACCCAATGTTTGTGGCATACACCTAAATGTTTTGGCTGGACAAACTTATAAAATTCTTTGTATTTTTGCAATGTATAATTGCTGTATGCACTAAGGTAGTTAAACAAACACCAAGCGGGGGATACAACTAGTTTGAGAGGTTTCGCCTTCCTTTAGCTTATTTTACTCTTCTTGATGTGCAACGCAATATACTAAGCGATGGGATTAAAACATTTTCAAATCAATACTGTTTACTTAAAAGTACTTGATAGGCAATACCTCCGCGAGTAAAAAGCCATAGAAAACAAACCTTTTCCTCCTTTGAAGAGGTTAAGTAATAAGATTATTATATGTACAGAGAGCAAGAGTTACCAAAATTAAGACCTATTATTACATTTGAAGTTGAGGCGAATGGTGAAGTTGAAAAATTTCAGAATGAGGTATTAAGACCTATCCTGAAATTACAGAACGACTTATTGGTTCAGATTTTCATACAATATTGTCATCAACGCAAAGGTGGATTCTTTAAATTAGCTGATAAAGACAAGCTGCTTTATATCGACCAGACAATCAGAAAAGACATGAAGTTCAAGCATTATCTGGAAGGTGTAATTGCTGGGCATTTTACCTTGGATGAGTACCTGCTTTTCTTGGGAAACGAAGAGGAACTTACCAAAAGGATGATTCATTTATTGATACAAAGGCTACAAAGTCAGCTCTTTTTATTAACCAAATAAATACCACACAGCACAATCAGTCCGCCAATAATCTGTTCGGTTCTTAGGATTTCGCCCAACAGGAAAAAAGAGATAATCGACGTAAGCACTGGCTGAATTAGTAAGGTGGGCGACACGATGGCGGCTGGGATAAAGCCCAACGCATAGTTTATAGAAAGCCACCCCGCCAAATGGCAGATTAAACCCGAACCCACAAAGGCTATCCATGTAGTTTGATTGAAATGTGTCATTTCTAAATCCTGTTGCCAACAAGTAAGAAACGAGAAAATCAAACAGGCTATTAGCGACCATGCCATAAAATTAACGGTATCGACCTTCCCTCTGATGCGTTGCGTTATGAGCATATACCCTGCATAAAATACAGCGGCACCTATAGCCATAAAATGCCCCAACCCCACACTAGGATTTTGCAAAATATCTTTGCCCGCTACCAGAAAAATCCCTACCATAGCCACTGCCAAGCCAAGCCAGTATATTTTAGGCAGTTTTTGTTTAAAAAAAAGCAATGTTCCTAAACCAACAAATACCGAAGCATTGTTAGCCAATAAAGTAGATACAGACGCAGAAGTGCGGAGGATAGAGAGATTCCATAGGCTCATGTCGGCAACGAACAACAAGCCTGCGATGGTTATTAAAATGGCAGTGTTTGCACCAGGGATTTTGATGCCTTTGTATAACCAAATTGGCAAGAGACCAATAAAGCAAAAAAAGTAACGATAAAACCCAGAAGTAAGGGCTGGGGCATCGGCCATTTTGACAAAAATAGCAGACCAAGCGATACAAAAAACGCCCAACAGGAGGTATAGATATGCCTTTAAAGGAATGTCGGAATCTTGTGTTTTCAAAATATTGTTGATAACATATAAAGTATAATCCAAAATTACCGAAATTGTTCATTATTTACTCATAAGCGAAACGAATGACAGAAAAACAATTATTTGAAATACTAAAACAAAAAGAATCTACCACATTAGAATTTAAAAGTAGAATAGATAGTCCCTATAAAATAGCACGCACCTTGGCAGCCTTTGCCAATACTTCTGGCGGACAGTTGATTATTGGTGTAAATGACGATAAGTCGATAAAAGGCTGTTCGGAGATAGAAGAAATGACGAAAGTAATCTATGCGGCTAGCGAGCTAGTAGTCCCTCCTATTGATATTGTGTATTCGTCGGTAAAGGTGGAAGGCAAACACAATATTATGATTGTGAATATTACAGAGGCTGTCAATAAACCGCATGAATCAATAGACGAACACGAGCATCGTACAGTATATGTTCGGGCAAATGATGAAACTACGCCTGTAACAAAGGAGATGACCCAAGTAATGATAAAGGCTGGTGACAAGGACATCAACAAGCAAATCTTGGAACAACCCAACGTAAAGTATTTAATTACATATCTGAAAAAGAATACCAAAATTACGGCTAAGGAATATGCTAAACTGGTGAATATTTCTGCCTATAGGGCTACCAAATTGTTAGAGGCTCTTACTTACGAGAGTATTCTGCTGATGTTATCAAGACAAAAGCCTACGCAGTTTGTGCTTCGGAAATGGTGATAGTTTTTGGCTGTAGGTTTTTTTGGGTTTCGGATTTCAGCTGTAGGCGATAGGCATGTGCAGTCGCTTGGCTTTGCCGAGTGACTTCGAAAACCAGAAAGCCGACTGCCATAGTTATTAACAATAAAAATTAACACTTCATCCTTAAAATTAATCAACATTTAAGTACATTTACATACTAAAAGTTTAAAACTATGGTAGTTGCAAAACAAAAAACTGAAAAACTTCAAAAAAGAGTTAAACTTGATAATGGTAAAGCTATTATTGTTGAAACTGCACAGCAGAAGTCTAAAGACCCTTTTGCTGAGGTTGCAAGTTTGTTAAGCGATGTGCCTAATTTAAAACCATGCGATTGATTATAGTTGACACAGGAGTATTAAGCAGAAGGTTATCAAATAAAGAGGAATATATCAAAGCTTTTGACTACATCGGTAATGAAAGAATTGTTATTACATCAATTACTAAAATCGAATTATTTAACTGGGTTCGTGCATACAGGTCTCATTTAGGTGAGAAGAAGTATAAAATCATTTTTGCCTCAATCGATAAATTCCCTACGATTCATATTGACAGAAAGACTTCAACTTTGGCAGTTGAGCTTTCGCAAAGATACTTTACCAAAATTGGCGATTTGTTAATAGCAAGTGTTGCGATACAATATGAAATCGAAATTTTCACAAATAATACTAAAGACTTTAAGAACATCAAGGGTGTAAAGTTATATACTCCACCAAATTACGAGGAGATAGCCAAAACGCTTTAAAATTAGCATACCGTAAGCCGAAGACTAATGCTCTAAACCCGTAGAGGCAATCCCTTGAGGTTGCACTCTGTAAGCACATTAACGCAAAAGGTAACCGCTAGACAGATGTCGAAAATCTGTCTTTACTTATTTGGCTATATTTATTACCCGCAGATTTTCACTGATTTGATACGCTGATTTATGGAGATTTTTTAAAAATTAGCATGCTTCCCGCTGTCGCTCGTATTTGACAAGTGACTGCCTAGCTAAAATCCGAAAGCCGACAGCCGACGACCGAAAGCCGTCACCCATAGGAAAATTAAAAAATAGAAGTTCTTTTAAAATTTACCTTCAAAGGTTTTAAGATTCTTTCTTCAAATTTATCTCGTTCTTTGATAGTCTCAAAAAAGCCATAGTCATGATTTAAATCTTTCCATTTTCCTATCTCCATGCCATCATTAATGCTTACAATTGCAAATTGACAACTTGTATTATTAAACTTTCTTACCCATGTTTGAACAATTTGATTTTCTTTCTGATAATAAAAGTAACACATAATCCACTTGTCTTCTTGTCCTAAAACATCATCTGTTAATCCAGTTGCTGAGGGAATATCATAAGAAGGATTATTTATTTTAAACTTTTTGATACGCTCAATCAACAATGAATCACTCATTTCTATTTCGTAAACTTCTGCATTTGGATATGACCCAGGAGCAAATAGACTTCCTAATGTATAGAAACCCCACATCGCTAATACTATTAACACAGTAATTTTTAGTAGTTTCTTTTTCATCATTTATGGTGGTTTATTGGTTTTACCCGCAGATTTTCACTGATTTGATACGCTGATTTATGGAGATTTTAAAAAAATTAGAACGCTTGATGTAGTCGCTTGGCTTTAGCCAAGTGACTACATCAAGCCGACATCCGAAGTCCGAAAGCAAAAACTCAAAAAAGCCTATTGCCTACAGCTTACAGCCTAAAGCGTCCCCCTAATGCACCACCAACTCCGTATCAATAATAATCTCTTCAGGCATTAGTTTTTCTGCTGGTTTGGCATCTATTATCTTTAAAAGTAAAAGTGCCGCCTGTTCGCCCATTTTGTAGGCAAATTGTTCTACCGATGCCAGCGGTGGGTTATCTAAATATGCCGTAATGGGCAAATTGGCGAAGCTTACAAAGTGAATATCGCTATTGGGTACAATGCCATTTTGCCGACAGCTTTGCATGGCATACAGTGCTACATAATCGTTGAAACATAAAACTGCCTCGGGTTTTTCTTGCAAAGCCATCAACTCTTCCATTTTTTTGAAAGTATCTTCTTTGCTCAAATCTGTAGATTTAATGTAGTGCTGAACGATGGGCAATCCCAAAGATTTTAGGGCTTTCCAATAACCCTCTAAGCGTTCATTTGAAATCTCCAGATTCGATGGACCATTCAAAATGGCAATCTTGGTGATGCCTTTGTTGGCTAGAAAAGACGTGGCTTCAAAAGCGGCTTCTAGGATGTTCCCCCTCACTTTGTTGACAGCCACGTCTTTGGGTACTCTATCAAAAAACACCAAAGGAATACCATAATTTTCTAGCTCTTTAAAAGAATAATACTGCGTAGTTTCGGCAGAAATAGAGGCTATTACGCCATCTACCCTACTACTGATAAACGATTTTATAGCCCTGTTTTCGCGTGCTAATTTATCCCTCGACTGGCTGATTACTACGTTATAACCTTTTTCACTAATAACATCTTCGATGCCCGTAATGGCTTGCGAAAAAAACTCCTCCTGCAAATGCGGAAACACTACGCCGACTGTATAGGTTTTGTTTTTCCTTAATAATATTGCCGCAGGATTTGGCACATAGTTTAGCCGTTTGGCTACTTCAAAAACCTGTTCTTTGGTTTTAAGCCCAATCCTTGGATGATTCTGCAATGCCCTCGACACCGTAGAAATAGCAATTCCTAATTCTTGTGCGATATGTTTAATAGTAACCTGACTTTTCTGCATGATACATCTTTGAGATTGGATTTGTAAAATTAGGGAGATTTTTGAGGTTTGTGCAAAATTTGCGCAAATGTTTGTAATGCCTTTCTAATGGGTTTTATGGTACTTTTTCAATTAATTTCATTGCCTAGCGTAGATGATGGCAATGAGTATTTCTAAAAAATATCGTCCTTTGATTTAAAATTTAATTTTACGCTCAGAGATGTACCCAGAAAATATTATTGCCAAATTTCAAGAACAATTTTCAAAACAAGCTTCCCTAGTGGTTCGTGCGCCAGGACGCATCAACCTTATCGGCGAACATACCGATTATAATGATGGTTTTGTGTTGCCTGCGGCTATCGATAAAGCCATTTATTTTGCCATTGCCCCTCGTCAGGATGACACCTGTAATGTATATGCCTACGATTTAGAAAGTAGCGATTCTTTCAGTATTAGCGACATTCAAAAATCTACCAACAGTTGGGCAAATTACTTGATTGGCGTGGTGGATGAAATCCAAAAAGCGGGACAGACTATCAAGGGCTTTGATTTAGTTTTTGGTGGAGATATTCCTTTGGGAGCTGGCGTATCGTCGTCGGCTGCGGTAGAAACGGGCTTGGCTTTTGCCTTGAACGAAATCTATGTTTTAGGTTTAGCAACCATGCAAATGGTAAAAATCGGGAAGGCTGCTGAAAATAATTTTGTAGGTGTAAACTGTGGTATCATGGATCAGTTTGCTTCGATGTTTGGTAAAAAAGATGCGGTAATCCGTTTGGATTGTAGAAGTCTTGATTACCAACATTTTCCGTTGTCGTTACCCAACCATACTATTATTCTTTGCAATTCTGGGGTTAAACACTCTTTGGGTGATTCTGAATACAATACCCGTCGATTGGAATGTGAAGAAGGGCTGAGGATTTTAGGAGGTATTTATCCCGCCGTAAAAAGCTTTAGAGACTTGACGCTTACGATGGTAGAAAATGCCAAAGATAGTCTTTCTGAAAATGTGTATAAACGTTGTGTATATGTGGTGGGCGAAATTGACCGCGTAGTAGTGGCGTGCGAAGCCTTGGAACAAAATGATTTGGCGACTTTCGGCAAAAAAATGTATGAAACGCACGACGGTCTGCAACATAATTATGCAGTATCGTGCGAGGAGCTAGACTTTTTAGTGGACGAAACTCGTGAGGATAGTGCCGTAGTAGGCTCAAGAATGATGGGTGGTGGCTTTGGTGGTTGCACAGTAAACATCGTTGAAAAAAGTAATGCAGCAGCATTTTTACAAAGAATCAAAAGAGCGTATCAGTCTAAATACCAAAAAGATTTAGTGACCTACGAGGTGGCTTTGACGAATGGAACGGAGGCTCTTTAGTTAGTGAATGAGCGAATTAGTGATTGAGTGAGTAATTATGAGCCTTTAGATTAGAAGATGTTGGATACTAGATGCTATACTAAAGATATAAAGTTTATCAATAAAAAACATTCACTAACTCACTCATTCACAACTCACTCAATCACTCAATAAAATAAAAATATGAACTCAATTTTTGAAGAACATCCACATAAAAGATATAACCCCCTGACAGACAGCTGGGTACTGGTATCGCCACATCGTGCCAAACGTCCGTGGCAAGGGCAGGTAGAAAAAGTAGCTGGCGACGACCGTCCTGCTTACGACGAAACCTGCTATCTGTGTCCGACAAACACACGGATGAATGGCGAAGTAAACCCTGACTATCAAGACGTTTATATTTTCAATAACGACTTTGCGGCTTTGTTAGAAGACACCCCTCCGCATAGTTTTGAAGAAGACGAATTGTTCAGAGCAGAGACTGAAAGAGGTTTAGGCAGAGTAATTTGCTTCTCCCCTCGTCACGACCTGACCGTTCCAGAAATGGAAGAAACGGCCATCAGAAAAGTAGTGGATGCATGGGTAGATGAATACCTAACTTTAGGCGGAAAAGACTTTATTAACTACGTTCAGATTTTCGAGAACAAAGGTTTTGTGATGGGCTGTTCGAACCCACACCCACATGGACAAATCTGGGCATCGTCATCGATTCCAGATGAACCCATGAAAAAGCAAATCGCCCAACTGAAATACTGGCAGAAAAACCAACGCTCTTTATTGGCAGACTATCTAGGAAAAGAGTTAATAAAACAAGAGCGAGTATTGTTTGAAAACGAGCATTTTGTGGCACTAGTGCCTTATTGGGCGGTTTGGCCGTTTGAGACAATGATTGTACCAAAGCGTAAAATGGCAAGAATCTCGGACATGACCGATGCAGAAAAAGACGCTTTTGCAAATGCCTACAAAAGGTTGACAGTACGTTACGACAATCTTTTTGAGACCTCCTTCCCCTACTCGGCTGGTGTACACCAAGCCCCAACTGATGGCGAAGCGCATGACGAATGGCATTGGCATTTTGTGTTTTATCCTCCGCTTTTGCGTTCGGCAACTGTGAAGAAATTCATGGTAGGCTACGAAATGCTAGCGAACCCACAAAGAGACATCACCGCTGAAAAAAGTGCGGCAGTATTGCGTGCTTTATCAGAAACACATTATAAGCTGTGAGTTTGGAGTGATGAGCATGTGAGTCTTGAATTTTTAGTTGTGAGTCTTGAGTTATGAATTGTCATTGCCTAACATTTAGATTTAAAAAATTACTTAACCACAAATACATTTTTATCCCTAACGGGTTTTTGATTCGTATTTAAAAAGGCTTCACTTTGTGGAGTCTTTTTTTGTTTAGTGAGTTAGTGATTGAATGGTTATATTTTTATTACAAAATACTGTATTACAATCATTTATCACTAGCGAGGGACTTAAGTCCTACTGATTACCCACATCTTTTAAAAAGTTGAAATAGAAATGTTATTATTGATCAAATTAGTTTAAATGTACATAAATAGTCTTTAAAACCAAGCGTTGAAGCCCTCATCTCTAGCGAGGGACTCAAGTCCCTCGCTAGAGACAACCATCTGATTATTAATAATTTATAAACTTATGAGTAATCAGTAGGACTTAAGTCCCTCGCTAGTGATAACGTTCAATATTCTACAGGAGAGAGTAGTCAACAATAAATTCACGATTTGCAAATTGCGAATTTAAAACTGTGGCTTTATCTTTCGGTCTTTATTATTAAATACCCTATTTACTAGCTCAAAACAGTAAAAACATGAAAAAACATCTATTAATATGCTTGCTTTTGTTGAAGCAAATCTGTTGCCTCTCCCAGCATACAGATAGTACATTTTATTCCCTTGAGGAAGCAAACAAGGCTCCCTTAAGTGTTAAAAAATTAATTATTAAACATAAGAATTATAAATCTATTCCAAAGGATATTTTCAAGTATTCGAATTTAACTGAACTTACTTTACATAATACTAACATTAAACGTATTCCGAAAGAAATTCAATATCTTCAAAATTTAGAATATCTCAACCTTTCCTATAATAGGATTCGTCGAGTTGATCCGAGCATTACAAAATTAAAAAAGCTAAAATTATTAAATCTATCAAATAACAATCTCAAACAACTTCCTGAAGCAATATTGAGTCTTAAATACTTGGAGAATTTAATCATATCTGAGAATAAAATCACATTTTTAATACTTCCAAGTAGTTATGGTTTAAAAAGTTTGAATGCTAATTTTAATAAAATAGATACACTAAGAGAAGAGCTTTTTGAGAGGTATTGTAAATTAGAGGATGTAAGTTTTGTGAGCAATTTGATTAGGAATATTCCTTATGATATTTACTTTGCTAGGGGATTGAAATATATTAATTTAACAAATAATAGAATAAAATTTATTCCAGAAGAGGTATTGCTTTTAAAACATTTAGAAGAACTTAGAGTAGGCAAAAATTTACTACAAGAATTACCTGACGTCACGAAAAAAAGCTATATTAAGGTTCTCGATTTAAGTGAAAACCCATTAAGAAGTAAAATTGTACGACTTTTTAAAGAAGACACATCAATACCACTTATTATTTTTAATCGAAGGTTAAATAATTATGAATATATGCCAGAGTAATAGCAATTCGGTGTACAAAACGCTCACTCTCGTTTGGCGTAGTCTTAGACTACGTCATTTATATCGCTTCTTTTTTGTATATCACTTGGCTTAGTTATTTCTATCTCATCCTTAATACGCAAGTATAGGAATAGATTATAACATCAAGCAATCTGTTTTACCTATTGCTGGCAAATTATTATAAGGCTACAAACACACAATACCTACTATGAAAATACTATTATTTGCAAGTATCATCATTTGTTCTAATAACTCCTTAACAACAAAACAGTTAGACCCTACAATTCAATTAAAAACAATATCATTAAATGATAATGTCGTAGATGCTAGAGATTACTCTAAAATCTTATATCCATTATTAGAAAAATTTTGGAAAGAAAAAAGACTTTCTGATGAAGAAATAGCAAAATTAATCCCAATGACAGATAAAGAATTTTCTGAATATTATTCTTTAAGTTTTGTTGAAAAAGGTAAAAAATGGAATAAGATTTATAGTGATATTGAATTGCTAATTGGGAAAAGGGCATGTGTAAGTCAACAAGTATGTAAGGCATATTTAGGTTTAGCTCCTTTTGTTGATGGAGAATATGCTGAAGGTTATTTCGAAGATGCAGACTTTATTATAGGAAAACACCAAAAGTATTTTTGCAAAATATTTAGTAGTTTTCCCCAAAATGTAAGAAAGCGTTTGAATGATTTGCATTCACATTATTGTAAATAATTACAATAGTCCCTTGCTTGGCATAGTGTTTTTCACTACGTCAGTGTGTGTTGCCTTCTTAGAAGGCATCGGCTAGTAATGGAAGATTTAAAAACGATAAATGGTTCACATTTTTGCCATGTAACATTGCTTATCACCCTGACCTAGTGAAAAACACTACGCTAAGGGGGCTATTACAAATCTTTTTTTTCAACCTCTTCTAGTCGTAGGTTCTCCTACGATTCCAAACACAAAAGAGCGTTTCGCTCAAGTAATAGTACTCAGCCAAATTGAAGACAGCGACAACCAAGACAGTCATGGTGTCAGGCATCTCATTCATCAATAAATGCGAGCGTGACGCTCTTCTTCATTTGGAGTCGTAGGAAAACCTACGACTAGCGGTAGAAAATCTTCAAAGAACTATAAGTAGCGGTAACCCTTGCGGTTACCGTATGCTCTCCTACACAAGGGCAACCGCAAGGGATTGCCCCTACTATTGTGGTTAGGTTGTGTTTTGTGTGCTACAAACCAGGGGATTACAAACGAGCATCAAGAATAATTTTTGAATATCAGCTTTTTATCGTGTCAATTCAGTGCATTGTCGTAATTTTGTATGATTTTTTATACAAAGCTGTTGATTATTGATTTTTTGATAAGAAAAACGGGTCAAAACCTTCATAATCAACCTAAAAACAGATGACAAAGCGATTTTTTTAGTCGGTGTCTATATCCAGCAATAATACTTACAATAATGCTAAACGTATCAAATGTATCACTCCGTTTTGGTAAACGGGTACTTTTTGAAGAAGTAAATATCAAATTTGTAGAAGGCAACTGCTATGGTCTTATCGGGGCTAATGGTGCAGGAAAATCTACGTTTTTAAAGATTTTATCAGGTGAAATCGACTCGCAGACTGGCTCAGTAACGATGAACCCAGGCGAACGTATGTCGATGTTGAAACAGAACCACTTTGAATACGAAGAAGTACCTGTTTTACAAGCCGTTATCATGGGTAACAAACGTCTGTACGATATCATGATCGAGAAAGATGCTATTTACCTAAAAGAAGATTTTACCGAGGAGGATGGAAACCGTGCGGCTGATTTAGAGGCTGAATTTGCCGAAATGAACGGTTGGGAGGCTGAATCAGAGGCGGCTTCGTTGTTAAGTGGACTAGGCATTAAAGAAGATTTGCACTATACTTTGCTAAAAGATGTATCGGGTTCTGAGAAAGTAAAGGTACTCTTGGCGCAGGCGTTGTTTGGCTCGCCAGATATTTTGTTACTAGATGAACCTACCAACAACTTAGACATCGAGTCTATCCTATGGTTAGAGAACTTCTTGACAAACTTTAAAAATACAGTTATTGTCATTTCTCACGACCGTCACTTCTTGGATAACGTTTGTACACACATTGCCGATTTAGATTTTGGTAAAATCCAACTATACGGTGGTACATATACGTTCTGGTACGAATCATCACAATTGGCGGCTCGTCAGCGTGCTGACCAAAACAAAAAGACTGATGAGAAGCGTAAAGAATTAGAAGAATTTATCCGTCGTTTCTCGGCCAACGTTGCTAAGTCGAAACAGGCTACGTCGCGTCAGAAAATGTTGGAAAAATTGCAGGTTGATGACATCAAGCCATCGTCCCGTCGTTATCCATTTATCAACTTCAAACCAGAACGTGAAGCGGGCGACCAGTTGCTTTCGGTAGAAGGACTGACCGTGAAAAACCAAGAAGGTGGTTATTTACTAAAAGACGTATCGTTTACATTGACTAAGGGCGATAAACTGGCGGTACTCTCGCGCGACTCACTGGCAATTAGCGCCTTATTCGACGTATTGATGGGCGAACGCGTTGCCGACTCAGGAACGTACAAATGGGGTGTAACTACTACGCAGGCTTATTTACCAAACGATAACGCTGAATATTTCAAAGATGGTTCGTTAAATTTGGTAGACTGGCTACGCCAGTATTCTGCTGAAAAGGATGAATCGTTTATTCGTGGATTCTTGGGTAGAATGTTGTTCTCGGGCGATGAAGCCTTGAAGAAATGTACAGTTATCTCTGGAGGTGAAAAACAACGTTGTATGTTCTCAAGAATGATGCTTTCGGGTGCGAACGTTGCCATCTTTGATGAGCCGACTAACCACTTAGACTTAGAGTCTATCACGGCATTAAACAACGGTATGGTTGATTTTACAGGGACTATCCTTTTCACTTGTCATGACCACCAACTTACGCAAACAGTAGCCAACCGTATCTTAGAACTAGGACCAAAAGGCTATTTAGATAAATTGATGAGCTTCGATGATTATATCACGGATGCAAAAGTAAAAGAGCAGAAGGAGAAGATATATTAAGCTTTGAGATTTGAGCTATCAGCTGTGAGCTATCGGACTTCGGACTTTGGCTTTCGGATGTCAGCTATCAGTTTTTCGGTATTCAGTTTTATAAAATTAGCGTAAATCTGCGTATTCAATCAGCGGGTAAAACTTTAGGCTGTAGGCGATAAGCTTTAGGCAAGCATAACAAAAAGCTCATTGCTTATAGCTTACAGCTTATTGCCTCAAAAAACTTTCAATTTTAATTTCCTAAAAATCAGAAACTTACAAAAAAGTTTAAAATTTTCATCTTTTTTGTTTTGGATTATAAAAATAACCTACTACCTTTGCAGTCCGAAACAACGGGAAAACATTACCACAAGATGGTTTCGTAGCTCAATTGGATAGAGCACCTGACTACGGATCAGGAGGTTTGGGGTTCGAATCCCTACGAGACCACTACTGAAAAATCTCAAGCAAATGCTTGAGATTTTTTCATTTTAAGCTCCTCCTCCACATTACTAATTAAATACTGCTTCAAAACTATCCGAAATAATACAAGTGAGTATAAAAGTTAATCAATCATTCTCTCAATTATATAGCTAGCCATTAGACAATGATAATTACTTAAGATTACAAGCTTATTTTTATTTCATTTAAATCACGGATAGGAATAATTACTCCATTCGCTTTAATGTAAAATCCAACTGATGGCATGACTTGGAGTCATGCCATCAGTATGAAGACACCAGCCTTGGGTTCAAGAAGCTCAGCATATATTTGTCGATTCGCCATTGTGCCAAACCGCCTGTTAGCCGCTGGCATAATGACTAATGACTATTTTGTAATGATATTAATTCTAAACATTGAATTTTTGGTACACCCAAGCTGAACCGTTCCAGTTAATATTTGAAATCTGATTGTTCACATCTCTGTAAACTAGGTGCAAATAATTATTTTCAAACTCAACAATACAAGGATTTCCATTAGCTAGAGGAGCATTAATGACGGATGGTGTAGTACTTAAATTTTGGTACACCCAAGCTGATCCGTTCCAGTTAATATCTGAAATCTGATTGTTCACATCTCTGTAAACTAGGTGCAAATAATTATTTTCAAACTCAACAATACAAGGGTCTCCATTAGCTAGAGGAGCATTAATGACGGATGGTGTAGTACTTAAATTTTGGTACACCCAAGCTGAACCGTTCCAGTTAATATCTGAAATCTGATTGTTCACATCTCTGTAAACTAGGTGCAAATAATTATTTTCAAACTCAACAATACAAGGATCTCCATTAGCTAGTGGAGCATTAATGACGGATGGTGTAGTACTTAAATTTTGGTACACCCAAGCTGATCCGTTCCAGTTAATATCTGAAATCTGATTGTTCACATCTCTGTAAACTAGATGCAAATAATTATTTTCAAACTCAACAATACAAGGGTCCCCGTTAGCTGCTGGAGCATTAATGACGGATGGTGTAGTACTTAAATTTTGGTACACCCAAGCTGATCCGTTCCAGTTAATATCTGAAATCTGATTGTTCACATCTCTATAAACTAGGTGCAAATAATTATTTTCAAACTCAACAATACAAGGGTCCCCGTTAGCTGCTGGAGCATTAATGACGGATGGTGTAGTACTTAAATTTTGGTACACCCAAGCTGATCCGTTCCAGTTAATATCTGAAATCTGATTGTTCACATCTCTGTAAACTAGGTGCAAATAATTATTTTCAAACTCAACAATACGAGGGTCTCCGTTAGCTGCTGGAGCATTAATGACGGATGGTGTAGTACTTAAATTTTGGTACACCCAAGCTGATCCGTTCCAGTTAATATCTGAAATCTGATTGTTCTTATCCCTGTAAACTAGGTGCAAATAATTATTTCCAAACTCAACAATACAAGGATTTCCATTAGCTAGAGGATTAATCCATCCTATTTGTCCCATTGTCCAAGGGCAAATAACTAAATCATTTTGGTTCATTAAACAAGGTACATGTCCAAATCCACTATTATTGCAATTGACACAATTATTATTTGGAACATTATTAATGCCACTGACATTACAGCTACAATTACTTTTACCATATTCATCAGCCGCCCCAAAAATGTGGCATGTTTCATGAGCAAAAACCTGATTGATTCTTTGAGGACCCCAACCATCATTTGCATATTGCATACATAATCTTACACCACCTGCATATGCAAAATGATTCATTGGATACTTAGTAAAAAAAGCAACATAAGCCCAGTCGGTCATTTTATTGGCCTTTAAATCTGTTACAAAGCTTACACAACCCTGATAACCTGTCGAGTATCCTAATTGCTGTAATGCAGGATCTCTGAATACCGATTCACAGCTTTCGTAAGAATTGCACGAGGGATTTGGAATTGCATTAATTGATAATAAATGAACATCATAAACGAAACTAATGCTAGCATTTACTCCACCAGCAGTTGCCAAAAACTGACATCCTTCCATTACTTCCTGAACTACTAATTGATTTTCCGCAACAGAGAACTCCAAACCACTTGGTGTTCCTGAAACTATAATCAACCCCAAGGCAATACTACCGGTCATTTTTTCACTTGTCGGTGTTCCGGTTGATTTTAAGTTTTTTTTTATTGCCTCAAATTCAATTCTTAATTGCTCATCATTATCAGGGTTTTTGGGATGTTGAAAACCTTTGGTGTCCCAGGAAACGGGTTTCTCTTGTACTTCTTTAAGTTGTTTATCCTGCTTTGATATAAATCCTTCCCATGACTTCACCATTAAAGCAGAAAGATCATCAAGTTTTTCCAATGGTTTTGTTGATGAGTGTTTTAAACTGTCTATAGCTTGTGAATCTGGATGATTGACAACAAAAACAGAGTCAGTAAATTTTTGGGTAACATGTCCCCCAATTTTTTCAATTTCCGCAAGAGCCTTATCAAAGTTCTTGGTAAACATTAAATAGGTTTTCATTTTTTTTATTTTGTTTAATTTTGTTAAAATTTGTTTAATTTTATAAGGTGATTATACTGGTAAAGCTTGCTGCTAACTCGCTAATATGAGAAAGTCTTATAGTATTATTTGTGTTATTCCTATCATTAGTAGTACGACTCTCAACGTACCTTTTGTATTGTTAATGTCACAAAATTCCTTTTAATCCAAATGCTCTAAATTAAGCCACGCATGCCTCAATGGCTTTAAAACCTACAATTTCACTCCATAGCCTACCAATTTTACGCTAACGTTCAGTGTGACATGTAATATTACCCATATTAAATCACATTTTCATGGATATAAATATCTGATTTACAATCAGAAACGAAAAAATATTTCTTACTGAACAATTATAAAAATCACTACAAAAAAGCTTCCTCACGCTATTCGATTCGTTCCGAAAGGGCAAATCGAATGAATGATAAAAACGTTCTCTGAACGTTTAATGAATTAAATTCCTTTTTATCAAAGCTTGTACTCGTCTTTCAGCACAAATGGTGGAGCCTTAGGTGATAGCTATTCCCGTTGCTGAATGAGGGCTGGGGAAGACACCAGACTTGGGTGAAAAATTCCTGATAATCAAGATATTTATCCCTAGCGAGGGACTTAAGTCCTACTGATTACCCATAAGTATTGATGTTATATATTTCTTTAATAGTTTGAAATTTTTGGAATCCTCTCCACAGTGTAACACATCCCAAGGGTCT